>JAACVA010000015.1:0-295 GCA_009992615.1 Rhodobacterales bacterium | reverse complement strand
CGGGTTTTACGGCGCGTCCTCGATGGAACGGCTGCCGACAGAGCTGGCGCTGACCGCGCAGACCCGGAAATTCAAGCAAATCGGCCGGTAAGGCCCAAGACGACAGGCGCATGTGCGCGGGAGGATAGAAATGACCGGAGAACTCATAGGGCAGCTGATACTGTGGCTGATCATGGCCGTGATCGTGATCTTCATCGCCTACTGGGTGATGAACTGGCTGTATCGGCGGTCGACCAAGGAAATCGCCTTTGTACGAACCGGTTTTCTCGGCGAGAAAGTGGTGATCGACGGCGGT
>JAACVA010000030.1 GCA_009992615.1 Rhodobacterales bacterium | reverse complement strand
TCGCGCTGATCAGCCCCATGTTGAAAATCGCCAGGGCCGAGTTCCAGCTGGCGGTGAACCCGGTGAACAGGAACATCGCGCCGACAAGGGCGAACAAAAGGGGCGTGCGAAATGCGCTCATACCGATTTTCCCTTGAACAGGCCGGTGGGTTTGAACAGCAGCACGACAATCAGGATCGTGAAGCTGACCGCGAATTTGTAATCGGTGGACAGCAGTTGCACCAACCCTTCGGGCGACCAGAATGGCACGAGGTAATCAACCACCCGCTTGAAGGCATAGGTCACCAGAACCTCGGAATAGGCAATCAGGAAACCGCCTGCGATGGCACCCACCGGGCTGCCCAGGCCGCCGACGATGGCACTGGCGAAGATCGGCAGCAGAAGTTGGAAATAGGTGAAGGGTTTGAACGATTTATCCAGCCCGTAAAGAACCCCGGCAATCGTTGCCAGCCCGGCCACGATGATCCAGGTGATCGCCACCACGCGTTCCGGGTTGATGCCCGACAACAGCGCGAGATCTTCGTTGTCGGAAAACGCCCGCATGGATTTTCCGGTGCGGGTGCGGTTCAGAAACCAGAACAGCGCGGCCATCACGACAAAGGCGGTGACAACGGTGATCGCTTGTGACGTGCGCAGGGCCAGCGCCTCGGTTAGACCGGTCATGTCACGGAATTCGCGTGCGGTGACGATAAAGCGGGCGCCATCGGCGAATTGCTGATCGTCCACCCCGATGATGAACCGCACGATGCCGTTCAGCATGAACATCACCCCCATCGACACGATCACCAGGATCACCGGCGCCGCCTTTTGCCGTCGATAGAACCGATAGACCACCCGATCGGTGCCCAGCACCAGCAGCGCGCAGGCAACTATGCCAAAGGGCAGCGCCAGAAGCGCGGTGGGCAAGACGCCGAAACTGATGCCCCAGGACTGGAACAGCCAGGTGACAAGGATCGTCGCCATGGCACCAAAGGCCATCGTGTCGCCATGGGCAAAGTTGGAAAACCGCAGGATGCCATAAATCAGCGTCACCCCCAGTGCCCCCAGCGCCAGTTGCGCGCCATAGGCGGTGGCGGGGATCAGCACGAAATTGGTCAGCACGACCAGCGCGTTCAGCACGTCCATGGCATCATCCCCCCAGAAAACTCTTGCGTACCTCGGGATCGGCCAACAGCTCGGCCCCGGTGCCGGTAAAGGCATTGGCGCCCTGCACCAGAACATAACCCCGATCGGCAATTTCCAGCGCCTGCCGGGCGTTCTGTTCGACCATCAGGATGGAAATGCCCGTGCGCGCCACCTCGATAATGCGGTCGAACAATTCGTCCATGACAATGGGGCTGACCCCCGCCGTGGGTTCATCCAGCATCAACACCTGCGGCTGGGTCATCAGGGCGCGGCCCACCGCCACCTGTTGCCGCTGTCCGCCCGACAATTCGCCCGCCGCCTGGCGCCGCTTGTCGCCCAGAATCGGAAACAGGTCGTAAACCTGAGCAATCGTCTTCTTTATGTCGTCGCGCCGCAGGAAGGCCCCCATTTCAAGGTTTTCCTCGACTGTCATCGAGGTGAATATGTTGTGGGTCTGCGGCACAAAGGCCATGCCTTTGGCCACCCGCGCCTGCGGCGTCAGGTGGGTGATGTCCTCGCCCTTCAGACGCACCGCACCGCTGCGCACGTTCAACATGCCGAACACCGCCTTCATTGCGGTGGATTTGCCGGCGCCGTTTGGCCCGACGATCACCGCGATTTCGCCGGGGTTCACCGCAAGGGTGCAGCCATGCAGAATGTCGGCCCCGCTGCCATAGCCGCCGGTCATCGCATCGCCGATCAGGAACGGGCCATCCTTGTGCGGCGCACCCGTGGCCGCCTTGCCGGGCAGCACCACCTCGCGGCTGCCTGCGTGGCCGTCCTTGGTGATCGAGCGGTCATTGTTGCCGCGATCGTCTTGATAGGGGTTGCCTGTCATGCCGTTGCCTTGTTCTTCAGGCCGGTGCCGAGATAGGCCTCGATCACCTGTTCATTGGCTTTGATCTGGTCGATGGTGCCCTTGGCCAACACCTTGCCTTCGGCCATGACGATCACCGGGTCGCACAGGCGGCCGATGAAATCCATGTCATGCTCGATCATGCAGAAGGTATAGCCGCGTTCGCGGTTCAACCGCAGAATTGCGTCACCCACGGTGTTCAGAAGGGTGCGGTTCACGCCTGCGCCCACCTCATCGAGAAACACGATCTTGGCATCCACCATCATCGTGCGGCCCAGTTCCAACAGCTTTTTCTGCCCGCCCGACAGGTTGCCGGCGCGTTCGTCCTTCAGGTGGTCGATGGTCAGGAATTCCAGAACCTCGTCCGCCTTTTGCAACAGCGCGGCTTCTTCCCCGGCGATCCGTTTGCGCGCAAACCACGCGTTCCAGATGGTTTCGCCGGTCTGGGCGGGGGGCACCATCATCAGGTTTTCCCGCACGCTCATCGAGCCGAATTCATGGGCGATCTGAAAGGTGCGCAGCAACCCTTTGTGGAACAATTCATGCGGTGGCAGGCCGGTGATGTCTTTGCCCGCCATCGTGACACGCCCCGAGGTTGGCTTGAGAACCCCTGCGATCACGTTGAACAGCGTTGTTTTGCCCGCACCGTTTGGCCCGACCAACCCGGTGATCGTTCCCGTTTTTATTTCAAGCGATGCACCATCAACGGCATGGAAGCCGCCAAAATGCTTGTGGAGATTTTCCACGACGATCATATGCCGTCCCCCGGTTGGTGCCGTTCACACTGTGCCGCGCGATACAGAAAAACGCCCGGCGCACGCAGGGCGCGCCGGGTGATGTCACGGTCGGATCAGATCAGCGGTATTTTACCGTGGTGATCTTGCCGTCGGTAAAAGTGATCTGGCGATAGTTGCCTGCAGATTCACCGGGGCCGATCAGTTCGACTGCGGTTGCACCGACATAGTCGATATCGGTGCCCGCCTTGATCAGTTCCAGCGCCTTGGCCAGTTCACCGGGATAGATCGGTTCGCCCGGGGCGTTGGCCACGTCCAGGACATGCGCTGCGAAATCACTCGATTCGACCGACCCGGCCTTCTGCATGGCCAGCATGATCAGCGCGGCGGCGTCATAGCTTTCGGCGCTGAACGCGCCGGTGTGATCGAAGGCACCGGCGACGATTTCGGCGTATTTGTCAGCGCCCGGGCTGTCAGTGCCGGGAAACTGGCCGCTTGATCCGTCAATCTCGGTGCCGAAGTTTTCTTCCAGCTTGGCGCCGACCATACCGTCGGGAAAA
>JAACVA010000014.1 GCA_009992615.1 Rhodobacterales bacterium | reverse complement strand
GGCATATCCGCAGTGCAGGCCGACATGCGCCCCGAGGACAAGGTGGCGGTGCTGGATCGGCTGCGCAACGACGGGCGGCGGGTGCTGATGGTGGGCGATGGCCTGAATGACACGCCGGCGCTGGCCAGCGCCTTTGTCTCGATGGCCCCGGCCAGCGCGATGGATGTGGCGCGGGTCGTGTCCGACATGGTGCTGTTGAACCCCGATGTTGCGGTTCTGCCCGATGCCATTTTGCTGGCCCGGCGGGCGCGCAAGCGGATCGTCGAGAATTTCGCCATGTCGGCGGTTTACAACGTGGTGGCGGTGCCCTTGGCGCTGTTGGGGTTCTGCACGCCGCTGATGGCGGCGATCGCGATGTCCGCATCGTCCATTTCGGTGCTGCTCAACGCCTTGCGGGTGCGGGCATGAACATTCTGCTGATTCTGGTGCCGGTGTCCCTCGCCCTTGGGGCGATGTGGTTGGCCTGGTTCATCTGGGCGCTGAAGCACGATCAGTTCGAGGATCTTGAGGGCGACGCCAATCGCATTCTTTTTGACGAGGATGACAAGCCCAGGCCCGACCCCAAGGGTTGACGGGACGCGTCCGCGTGCCACTCTTGCGTCAACAGGAGAGGGACGCGGATGTTCACGTCTACCATGGGATTCGGCCACAGCGCCGAGATCGAGGCATTGCGTGACAGCGTACACCGCTGGGCGCAGGACAGGCTGAAACCGCTGGCGGCCGAAATCGACCGCAGTAACGCGTTTCCGCGCGCGTTGTGGCGTGAAATGGGCCATCTGGGCCTGCTGGGCATCACCGTGCCCGAGGAATACGGCGGCGCCGCCATGGGATACCTGGCGCATACCATTGCAGTTGAAGAGGTGGCGCGCGCCAGTGCGTCGGTGTCGTTGTCCTATGGCGCCCATTCCAACCTCTGCGTAAATCAGTTGGCCCTGAACGGAACCGAGGCGCAAAAGGCGCGGTATCTGCCGAAACTGGTCAGCGGCGAACATGTGGGTGCCCTTGCGATGTCCGAGGCGGCGGCGGGCAGCGATGTTGTGTCGATGGCCCTGCGCGCGGAAAAGCGCAACGGATACTATTGCCTGAGCGGCACCAAATACTGGATCACCAACGGCCCCGACGCCGACACCCTGATCGTCTATGCCAAGACCGACCCGCAGGCAGGCAGCAAGGGCATCACCGCCTTCATCGTCGAGCGGACCATGAAAGGGTTCAGCACCAGCACTCATTTCGACAAGCTGGGAATGCGCGGCAGCAACACCGCCGAGCTGGTGTTCGAAGAGGTTGAGGTGCCGTTCGAGAACGTGCTGGGCGACGAGGGGCGCGGCGTTCGGGTGCTGATGTCGGGGCTGGATTACGAACGCGTGGTGCTGTCGGGCATCGGCACCGGCATCATGGCCGCCTGCCTGGATGAGATCATGCCTTACCTCGCGCAACGCAAACAGTTCGGCCAGCGGATCGGGGATTTCCAGCTGATGCAGGGGAAAATCGCCGATATGTATACGAAACTGGGCAGCGCACGCGCCTATGTCTATGCCGTGGCCCAGGCCTGTGACCGGGGGCAGGTGACGCGCGCCGACGCGGCGGCCTGTGTGCTGTATGCGTCGGAAGAGGCGATGACCGTCGCGCACCAGGCGGTGCAGGCCATGGGCGGTGCCGGATTCATGAACGATGCCCCCGTGTCGCGGCTGTTCCGCGATGCCAAGCTGATGGAGATTGGCGCGGGCACATCCGAAATCCGCCGCATGCTGATCGGGCGCGAAATGATGGGTGCGATGTGAAACAGGCACCCCGGTTCCTGCAAGGCGGTGCCGTGCCGCCGCGGCCCGTTCTGTGGGTCATCGCCGGGCTGTCGCTGACGGCGGGCGTACTTGGCTATTCCACAGGCAGCACCGTGGCCGACCTTTCGGAAACCGAGGCGATCCGGTTCTACGCACAGGTTTACGCTGCGGAAACCGGTGGCGCGCTGACCGATTGTGCGGCCGTGCCTGGGACCGGCGCGGTGTGGCTGGTGGTGCGCTGCTCTGCGGACTCCGGCGCGCGCACCTATCGGGTCGACCGGCGCGGCGGGCTGATCGACGGCGCGGGCGAACCGTCGGTCTGAGCGTCGCTCACCGAATCTTAAGGTATCGGTCGCACTGTCGTCCTGCGTGCCATGAGGCCGCGGCAGGAGGACGCGATGTTTACACCGATGGTTCTGGGATCGGGGCCAGGGGGCTATGCCTTCCTGAAACGCACGATGGCGCAGCAGCAGGCGTTGTTCGCAAAGTCGCCCGAGAATGCCCGCGAAGCCCAGTCGGTGCGCGACAAGCTGTCCAAGGTGCAAACCTCGGACGAATTGGTAAGCGACCGCGCCTTGCTGAAGGTGGCGCTGGGCGCCTTCGGGTTGGACGACGATCTGAAAAACCGCGCATTCATCAAGAAAATACTCGATTCCGATCTGTCTGATGGCGGCTCCTTGGCCAATCGGCTGGCCGACAAGCGGTATCTGGCCCTGGCTCAAACATTCGACTTTGTTGGCAACGGCGGTGCATCGTTGGCGGTGCTGAAAACGGCCAAGGATGTGGGCAACGATCTGTCTGGCATCAAGACATCGAACGACCTGCTGGCCGATCCGTCCCTGTTGCGCGCAACATTGAAGACGTTCGACCTGCAAGGGGTCATGTCGAACACCTATTTCCTGAAAAGTGTTTTGGAGTCCGACCTGACGGACGCGAATTCCTTTGCCAACCGGCTGACCGATCCTCGGTATGCCGAACTGGCGCGGATGTTCGATTTCGCGGCGCGCGGATCGCAGGATGACATGCGCGGGTTCGCCGCCCTTGTCGAAAGCCGTGACACGGTGATCGCGACCGTCGACGATCTGTTCGATGACCCCGAGCTTTTGGTGGCATCGTTGAAGATGTTCGGGCTGGAGGAGGCGGCGAGCAATCCCGGCCGGCTGCGCGACATTCTCGACTCTGATCTGCTTGATCCCGGGTCGGTTGCCAACCAGCAGGAGGATCGCCGCTTTGCCGCCCTCGCTGGTGCCTTTGGCTTTGCCGACCGGGCCGCAGCGGTGTCGAATGGCCAACCCTTCGAAAGCAAGCTCGAAAAACTCGTTGCGCTGGTGTCGGATCGCGAGGCACCACCGGCGACAGCCAAGGCATTCTTCGCTGACGTCTCGCTGATGTTGGCGACCTTCAGCTTTTTCGATCTGCCGTTGCGCGACGATCAGGTTGGTTTCGTGAACCGGATCCTCGAATCCGATACCAAAAGCCCGACTTCGCTGGTTAATGTCTTTCCCGACAAACGGTATGACGCCCTCGCGAAGGCATTGAACCTGACAGAACCCGACACGAACCGGACCTATCCGCCGGGTTTTACCGATGCCCTGATCAACAACTATCTGGAACGACAGTTCGAGATACAGATCGGCAACAGCGAACCCAGCATGCGGTTTGCCCTGGCGATGGAACGCGACCTGAACCAGATCGTACAGAGCGGCGCCAGCAACAATTCAGGCTGGTTTTCGGTTATGGCCTCGAAACCCATGCGCGAAGTGTTCGAAACCGTGCTGCGCCTGCCCGACAGTTTCGGCACCCTGGACGTCGATCGTCAACTGGGCGAGTTCAAGGCCCGGTCGATGCGGTACTTCGGCACCGAAACCCTGGCCGATTTCACCCAGCCTGAGCTTATGGACCGGCTGCGGCAACGCTATCTTGTCCAGAGCGGATCCGAAACCGCGCAGGTGTCGGGGATCGGCAGCGTGGCCTTGGCCCTGCTCAGCGGCGGATGACGCCGCTGCTTATGTCACAGGGAATACATCCCCTCATAAATAGGGCCCAGCGTCTCGGGGTCGAACAAGGACGAAACCGAGGTGCCGTTCCAGATGTTCAGGATCGCCTGGGCGAACATTGGCGCGGTGGGAACGATGCGGATGTTTGCGGCGGCCTTGACGGCCGATGAAGGTTCGATGCTGTCGGTTATGACAAGGCTTTTCATCACCGATTTCGCCACCCGATCCACCGCCGGGCCGGACAATACACCATGGGTGATATAGGAATGTACCTCTTGGGCGCCGGCAGCCATCAGCACCTCTGCGGCCTTGCACAGGGTTCCGGCGGTGTCGCATATGTCATCGACGATCAGGCAGGTTTTGCCCGTCACGTCACCGATCACCGTCATTTCCGCCACTTCGCCCGCCTTTTCGCGCCGTTTGTCAACGATGGCCAGGGGGCAGGCGATGCGTTGGGCCAGTTCGCGGGCGCGGCCCACGCCACCCACATCCGGCGAAACGATCATCAGATCGCCCATGCTGTCCTTGAACTGGTGCCGTATATCCAGGGCAAACACCGGCGAGGCATAGAGGTTGTCAACCGGGATGTCGAAGAAGCCCTGAATCTGTGCTGCGTGCAGATCCATCGTCAGCACCCGTTCGACCCCGGATTCGACGATCATGTTCGCCACCAGTTTCGCGGTGATCGGCGTGCGCGCCTTGGTGCGGCGGTCCTGCCGGGCATAGCCGAAATAGGGGATCACTGCGGTGATCCGCGCCGCCGACGACCGCCGCAGGGCATCGGCCATGATCAGCAGCTCCATCAGGTTGTCGTTGGCGGGGTTGCTGGTGGGCTGGATGATGAACATGTCCTCGCCACGAACATTTTCGAACACTTCGACAAAGATTTCCTGATCGTTGAACCGTTCGACCCGGGCATCCAGCAGTTTCACCCCCATGCCACGGTGCATCGACATGCGCCGGGCAATGGCCGTGGCCAGGGTGCGGTTGGCATTGCCCGAAATCAGTTTCGGCTCGGAATGGATTGGCATGTTTCGGGGTTCCCAGAGTGACATTCCATGACGGAATCGTGACGTTGACACCGCTTAGCACGGCCCTACGGTGCCGAAAACCTTTAGCCCTGCACGGAGGCGCCAAAAATGGCCCATATTGATTATTTCTTCGCCACGATATCACCCTACACCTATCTGGCAGGCACCAAGTTGGAACAGATCGCGGGGGGTGCGGCTGCCAGCGTGACGTATAAACCGCTGGACATCATGCAGTTGTTTGCCCGCACCGGCGGCCTGCCGCCGAAGGACCGGCATATATCGCGTCAGGAATACCGGCTGATGGATATTGCGCGGTCGGCAAAGCTGGCCGGGATGGCGATCAACATGAAACCGGCCTACTGGCCCACCAACTTGGCGCCGTCATCCTATGCGATCATCGCAGCGCAGGCGGCGGGGGGTGGCGATCTCCCCGGCCTTGTGCATTCCTTCGCGCGGGCCTGCTGGGCCGAAGACCGCAACATTGCCGAAGATGAGGTGATCCGCGATTTGTTGTCTGCTGCCGGGTTTGACCCCGAGCTGGCCGACAAGGGGCTGTTGAGTGGCGCCGAAACCTATGCCGCCAACCTGGAAGAGGCCGTGTCACGCGGGGTGTTCGGCGCGCCGTTCTACATCACAGATGATGGCGCGCGGTTCTGGGGGCAGGACAGGCTGGCCCATCTTGAGGCACATCTTGCCGGGTAACACCCCCCGAGGATCATCGCGTACCCAGCCGGCAGAGCGATCCGCAGTGAAAGGCGCCATGTCCGGGCCGCGTTGGCCCGGACGCCTGAAAGCAGGCTCAGCCGATGGCGACAGCGCGTACATCGTCATCGATGTGATCGGCGTATTGCGCAAAGTTCTCGCTGAACATTTTGGCCAGTTTGGCCGCCTGGCGGTCGTAACTGTCGGGTTTGTCCCAGGTGCGGCGCGGGTCCAGCAACAGATCGGGCACACCATCCAGCGTCACCGGCACATCGAAGCCAAAGTTCTTGTCCTTGCGGAACGGTGCCTTTTCCAGGCTGCCGTCCAGTGCTGCTGTCAGCAGGGCACGGGTGGCCTTGATCGGCATCCGCGACCCCGTGCCATAGGCCCCCCCGGTCCAGCCGGTGTTGACCAGCCAGCAGGTGGCGCCATGTTTGGCGATCTTGGCTTTCAGCAGCGCGCCATACACCTCGGGGCGGCGGGGCATGAAGGGCGCGCCAAAACAGGTGCTGAAGGTCGGCTCAGGTTCGGTCACGCCGCGTTCTGTGCCGGCGACCTTCGAGGTGAACCCCGACAGGAAGTGGTACATCGCCTGCGCCGGGGTCAACCGCGCAATCGGGGGCAGGACGCCGAAGGCATCGCAGGTCAGCATGATGATGTTCTTCGGATGCCCGCCCAGACCGGTGGGCGACGCGTTCGAGATATAGTGCAGCGGATAGGCCGCGCGCATGTTGGCCGTCAGGCTGTCGTCCTCGAAATCCAGATCTTTTGTTTCGGGGTCGTACACCATGTTTTCGATGATGGTGGCGAATTTCCCGGTTGTTGCGTAAATCTCGGGCTCGGCCTGGGCCGACAGGTTGATCGTCTTGGCATAGCAGCCGCCCTCGAAATTGAAGGTGCCGCGATCTGACCAGCCGTGTTCGTCGTCACCGATCAGGATGCGCGCAGGGTCGGCCGACAGTGTGGTTTTGCCGGTGCCCGACAGACCGAAGAACACGGCGGTATCCACAGGATTGCCGGGCGCGTGGTTGGCACTGCAATGCATTGGCATGATGCCTTTTTCCGGCAGCAGATAGTTCAAAAGCGAGAATACCGCCTTTTTGTTCTCACCTGCGTATTCCGTGCCGCCGATCAAGATCAGCTTGCGATCGAAATTCATTACGATCACCGTTTCCGAACGGCAGCCGTGCTTTGCCGGGTCGGCGGCGAAACTGGGGCAGTTGATGACCGTGTAATCGGCAACGAAACTGTCCAGTGCGGCGCGTTCAGGACGGCGCAGCATCGTGCGGATGAACAGGGATTGCCAGGCCAGTTCGGTGATCACCCGCACGTCCAGCCGCAGGGCCGGGTCTGCACCGGCGTAGAGATCCTGCACGAAATAATCACGCCCCTTCATGTGCTCAAGCATGTCGTCATACAGGCGGTCAAACGCATCAGGCGTCATCGGGGCGTTGTTTTCCCACCAGATCGTGTTTTCAGTTGTGGCGCTGCGCACGACATGTTTGTCTTTCGGCGAGCGGCCGGTAAATTTGCCCGTGGTCACCAACAAGGTGCCGCCCTGGCCCATTTCGCCCTCCTTGTGCAATATCGCCTGAGACATGAGATCAGGCTCCAGCAGGTTGTAAAACACCTTGCCAAGGCCGGTAATGCCTTGGGTATCCAGCGTATGCGCCGGGTTTACACGTCCTGCGATCATGTCCGTTCCTCCTGTGTGGCCCGCGTTTTGGGGGCCGTCGTGGCGTCGTGTCGACGCGGTATATCCTAGGCAAAACACCCGAAGCGCCCGGGGCGCAAGCGGGTTAGCGCAACCAGTCGGCAGTTTAGCGCAACCATGGCGGGACGCGGCCGGTTCACCGCTGATCTGGTCCGCCCCAAATTGATAAAAGTGAGACAATTTAGCCATTCCTAACCACTTTGGGGCCAAATTATGGCGCCAATACCGGCCTGATTCGCAGTTATTTGTTGATTCCACAGGGGCAAGAACGGAAGATGCAACAAAACAACAAAACAGTAATCGAGCAGCACAAGGAAAACCCATGTCTAGGATTGCATTGGTGGACGACGACAGGAACATCCTGACGTCTGTGTCCATGACTCTTGAGGCCGAAGGTTTCGAGGTTGAAACCTATAATGACGGGCAGGCCGCCCTTGATGCCTTCAACAAACGCCTGCCCGACATGGCGGTGTTTGACATCAAGATGCCCCGTATGGATGGCATGGATCTGTTGCAGAGGGTGCGCCAGAAAAGCTCGATGCCGGTGATATTTCTGACCTCCAAGGATGATGAGATCGACGAGGTGCTGGGCCTGCGCATGGGGGCGGATGATTACGTCAAGAAACCCTTTTCGCAGCGCCTGTTGGTCGAACGCATTCGCGCCCTGTTGCGCCGTCAAGAGGTGATGCAAGGCGACGAGGTGACCGAAGCCGAGGCCAGTCAGGTGATGCACCGCGGCGAGCTGCGGATGGACCCTCTGCGCCATGCCGTGGTCTGGAAAGGCCGCGACGTTTCGCTGACCGTGACCGAATTCCTGCTGTTGCAGGCGCTTGCCCAGCGGCCCGGTTTCGTCAAGTCGCGCGATCAGCTGATGGATGTCGCCTATGACGATCAGGTCTATGTCGATGACCGCACCATCGACAGCCATATCAAACGGTTGCGCAAGAAAATGCGCAGTGTCGACAGCGAATTCTCGGCCATTGAGACACTCTATGGCATCGGCTATCGCTATAACGAAGAGTAAACCATGGTGATGGCGTCGGTGATCGATGTGGGTAAGGTGCGCGGCACCAAGCAGGGCGGCGTTGTGTTGGGCGAGGATTGGACCGGGCCCGGTGCAACCGTCGAGCAGGAATTGCGCGAGCGGCGTCAAAAGCGCGGCCTGATCTCGATCAACCGCTCGCCCCTGGCGCGCAAGATCATCACTTTCAACCTTTTGGCGATCCTTGTGCTGGTGGCCGGGGTGCTGTATCTGAACCCATTCCGCGACAGCCTTGTGGTTCAGCGTGAGGCGGCGCTGGTCACCGAGGCGGGTCTGGTGGCCGAAATCTTTGGCGCACACCTGGATCAGGGCGGGCCTGGCGAGGCGGCTGCCGTCCTGGCCAATCTGCGGTTTTCCAGCGCAAACGAGATTTTCGTTTATGACGACACTGGCGCGCTGATTGCGTCGACGGTGGGTTTGCGGCGTGATCCGCCGGAAAACATTCAGGGCTTCATTGGCGAGGATGGCAACACTGTCATCACTGATTTCCTGAATGTCCTTTGGCAAGGCATGTCGGCAATATTTGCGGCCGACAAAGATACCGGCCCCGCAGCCGATTTCGAAGCCGAGGCGCGCGATCTGATCGAACGCACCTTGCAGGGCAGCACCCAGGTGAACACCGGTGTCGATGCCAATGGCGGTGCCGTCTTTGCGGTGTCCAGCCCGGTGCGGCAAGGTGATCAGGTGATTGGCGTCGTCGCCATCACCAGCGCCGCTGGTGAGATTGACCGCCTCGTGCGTGAAGAGCGCGAACAGGTGTTGAAGATGTTCGTCATCGCCATTCTCGTATCCATCGGGCTGAGCCTTGTTCTGGCCTCGACCATTGCCAATCCGTTGTCCGATTTGGCGGCGGCGGCGGAAATCGGGCGCGACCGCAATTCAAAGGCGGTCAAGCCCAGCCGTGTGCGCATCCCCGACCTGACCGCGCGCCCCGATGAGATTGGCCGCCTGTCCGGCGCCTTGCGCGGCATGGTGGCGGCGCTGTACGACCGGATTGATGCCAATGAACAGTTTGCCGCCGATGTGGCGCATGAAATCAAGAACCCCCTCGCTTCGCTGCGATCGGCCGTTGGGTCGTTGCGCTTTGTGAAAAAGGACGAACAGCGTGAACGCCTGCTTGACGTGATCGACCATGACGTGCGGCGGCTTGACCGGCTGGTCAGCGATATTTCCAACGCATCCCGGCTGGATTCCGAATTGGTCAAGGAAGAAGAAGAAAGCTTTGATTTGCTCAACATGCTGGGCAATCTCGCCGATCACCTGGGCGAGGATGCCAAGAGCAAGGGAATTGAGTTCATCTCGGACCTGCCGAGTGAGCCGATCATCATCGACGGGCTGGAAAGCCGTTTGGCGCAGGTGTTTGTCAACCTGATCACCAATGCGATTTCCTTCTGCGAAGACGGCGATGCCATCCGTATCTGGGCGCGCAAACGTGAAAACCGTGTGTTGGTGGTGGTTGAGGATACCGGTCCGGGCATCCCGGAATCGGCGCTGACCAAGGTGTTCAACCGGTTCTACTCCGAACGCCCCGAGGGTCAGTTCGGCAACAACTCTGGCCTTGGCCTGGCTATTTCAAAGCAGATAGTCGAGGCCCATGGGGGGGTAATCTGGGCTGAAAACATCCGCCCGACCGATGCCGATGTTACATCCGATCCTCTGGGTGCACGATTCGTGGTTGGCCTGCCGGTGTGACATCGCCGGGGCCGGTCCGCATCTTCTGCCATGCCAGTGCGGTTGCCCAGAACGGGCGCGCCGCGCTGATCACCGGGGCCAGCGGGGCAGGCAAATCGGCCCTTGCATTACAGATGATGGCCCTCGGGGCAGGGCTGATCGCGGATGACCAGGTCGAACTTTTTCTGTCGGATCAAGTGATTTGCGCTCGTGCACCAGCCACGCTGCCGCCGCTGATCGAGGCACGCGGGATCGGTTTGTTGCGCGTCGCCCTGCACCCGCCCGCGCCGGTGATCGTGATCGTCGATCTGGATCGCGCGCCTGTCGCGCGCTTGCCCCCGCCGCTGCATTGCGGCATTCTTGGCGTTGATCTGCCGGTTCTGGCCGGGCAGGTCGGGCCCCATCTGGCGGCCAGCCTGTGCCAGATCCTGACCACCGGACACATCCCACACCATGACTGAGCCTGTTGCCACAATCCCCCCTGACAGCGGCGCGCGCGTCGTTCTGGTGACCGGGCCGTCAGGCGCGGGGCGGTCTACCGCGATCAACGCTCTTGAGGATATGGGGTTCGAGGCCATTGATAACCTTCCGCTGTCGCTGTTGCCGCGGCTGTTGAAGGGCGGGCCGCCCGACCGTCCCCTCGCCTTGGGGCTGGATGCGCGGAATCGTGATTTTTCGACGTTGGGCCTGATCGAGGTGATCAACCGGGTCGGTGCCATCCCGGGGCTGCGGGCCGATGTCTTGTTCGTGGATGCCAGCGCCGAGGTGCTGCAACGGCGGTATTCCGAAACCCGCCGCCGCCACCCCCTGGCCCCCGCCGAAACCCCGGAAGAGGGTATCGCGCGCGAAGCCGATCTGTTGGCCGCGATCCGCAGCCGTGCCGACATTCTGATCGACACGTCAGAGATGTCGCCGCATGATCTGCGCGCCGAACTGGCCCGATGGTTCGACGGCACGGCAGCAGGGCGGCTGGCCGTTTCGATCCAGTCGTTTTCCTACAAACGCGGATTGCCACATGGCGTCGACATGGTGTTCGACGTGCGGTTCCTGCAAAATCCCTATTGGGAACCGGCGCTGCGCCCGTTGAACGGCATTGATCCACCGGTCGCCGAGCATGTGCAGAAGGATTGGCGCTATGCTGAGGTGTTTCAGCGCACCCGGGATCTGTTGCTGACGTTGCTGCCGGCCTATGCCGACGAGGGCAAGACGCATCTTGCCATTGCGTTCGGGTGCACGGGGGGGCAACACCGTTCGGTCGTCGTGGCGGAACATATGGCAAAAGCCCTTGCAGAGGCGGGCTGGCAAGTGTCAACTCGGCATCGTGAGATGGAGCGGCGCGCCGCCATCGGGGCGGGGGGCCACCGGGGGGCGGGCGGCGGATGATGGATGCGCTGGCGGCGTGGGGCCGTTCTCGGGGTGGTTGGCAGTGATCGGTATCGTGATCGTGGCCCATGGTGGCCTGGCTGGCGAGTTTATGGCCGCGGTTGAACATGTTGTGGGCAAACAGACCGGCATCGCTGCCGTTTCGATTGGCCCGGATGACAACCGCGCCGTCAAGCAGGCCGAAATCTGCGCCGCCGCCGATGCGGTGGATGTGGGCGACGGGGTGGTCGTGGCCACCGACATGTTCGGTGGTTCGCCCAGCAACCTGTCGCTGCTGGCCTGTCGTCCTGAGAATCGCAAGATCGTTTATGGTGTCAATCTGCCGATGCTGATCAAGCTGGCCAAGTCGCGCCAGCAAAGCGTGTCCGAGGCGGTGCGCCTGGCCCTTGCTGCCGGGCGCAAGTACATTGATGCCTTTGATGTGCCGCAGGAGGAAACGCCGTGAAAGCACCGATCACGCGCAAGTTGCAGATCATCAATGAAAAGGGTCTGCACGCCCGCGCCTCGGCCCGTTTGGTCGAGGTGGTCGAACAGCACGATGCCCGCGCCGCGGTGTCCCGCGAGGGGCTGAGCGCCGCCGGCGACAGCATCATGGGCCTTTTGATGTTGGCAGCTTCGAATGGAACCTTTATTGAGGTCCAGACAAGCGGACCCGAGGCCGAACAACTGGCCAATGCGATTGAAACGCTGGTTTCGTCCCGGTTCGGCGAAGACATGTAAACCCAGCCCCGTCCGGAAAGGTGCCCAGCTTTGGTTCACACGCCCACGGAAGCGCATCATTCGGTGCAAGGCCGGCCTTCGGCCCCGGATCCTGAAGATCCGGGTATGGTTGATCCGACCCGTCCCCTGGTGGGGCAGGGCGATGGAACCAGTCTGGCCGACCGCCCCTATGACCGGCGAAGGCTGTCTTATGCGGGCACCTTTACCAACCCGTGGCAATCGCGCGCGATCAAGACGATCGAGATTTTGACGGGCAAGCTGCACCTGTTGCGGTTGATCCGCCGGTTCGAATCACTGGGTGTGCCGCATGGGCAGGGATTTTGGGCCCAAGCGCTGGGCGTCATGGGTATAAACATCACGACGCCGCCTGACGAAATTGCCCGCATCCCTGAAAATGGGCCGCTGATCGTCACCGCGAACCATCCCCACGGGCTGGTCGATGGCATGGTTCTGGCCGAGCTGGTGGGGCGGGTGCGCACGGATTACAAGATCCTCACGCGGTCTTTGCTGACCGGGGTGGGCGAGATCGAACAATTCATGATCCCGGTGCCTTTTCCCCATGAGACCGACGCGTTGCAACAGAATTTGGCGATGCGCAAACGTGCCATGGCGCATCTGGCGGCAGGCGGCGTGATTGTTTTGTTTCCGTCCGGCGGTGTGGCCACCTCTGACACGCTGTTCGGCCCGGCGATCGAGAACGAGTGGAACCCGTTCACCGCCAAGATGATCCTGCGTTCGGGGGCGACGGTGCTGCCGATCTATTTTCCAGGTCAGAATTCGCGCTGGTATCAAATCGCCAACCGGGTGTCAGATACCCTGCGCCAGGGGCTGCTGCTGCACGAGGTTGTACACGCCCTGAACAAGCCCCAGGCGCCGCGTGTGGGCCATCCCATCACGCCGCAAGTGATTGCACAGTGGTCAGACAACCCCCGTGGTTTCATGGCCTGGCTGCGCGAAACGACGTTGTCCTTGCGAAAATAGCGTGCGCTGCGTTCTGTCGGGTTCATCCTTCGGAAGGCCGCTGCGGGCCACCCAGACGGGTGGCCCGGCTTTTTGGTTTATCCCAGCGCAAGCGCGGCATCACACCGCACGCATGTGCCGGGGTGGGCGTGGGTGCCGACATCGGGAAGGATCTTCCAGCAGCGCTGGCATTTCTCGCCCGTCGCCGGGTGAAACAGCACCGTCACGCCCGGCACGTCCTCCAGAGCAAAGCCGTCATCGGTGCCCACCTGCACCGTCATCCCCGAGGTGATGCAGATGTCATCGAACGGAACAGTGGCCAGGATGTCGGCCGTCGCCTGATCGACAAACACCACCGGTGCCGCCTCAAGCGAGGCACCGATGGTCTTTTCGCGGCGCTCTACCTCAAGCGCACCCAGAACAACCCGGCGCACCCGCCGGATCGTTGCCCATTTGGCGGCCAGCGCATTGTCGCGCCAGGCGGCGGGCGTTTCGGGAATATCCACCAGATGTACCGAACTTTTCTCGCCCGGGAACCGCTCCAGCCAGACTTCTTCCATGGTAAACACCAGGATCGGTGCCAGCCAGGTGGTCAGCCGGTGGAACAACAGGTCCAGAACCGTGCGCGCCGCATTGCGCCGGTCAGACGGACCATCACAATACAGCGCATCCTTGCGGATGTCGAAATACACCGCCGACAGATCGACCGTGGCAAAGGCAAAGATTGCCTGGAACACGCCCTGAAAATCGTATTTCGCATAGCCTTCGCGCACCACGCCATCCAGCTCGGCCAGACGGTGCAGCACCCAGCGTTCAAGCTCGGGCATTGCCTCGGGTGCCACGTATTCGGCGTCGCTGAACCCGTTCAGGTTGCCCAGCAGGAACCGCATCGTATTGCGCAACCGGCGATAGCTGTCGGCGGTGCCTTTCAGGATCTCGTCCCCGATCCGCAGATCGCCGGTGTAATCCGCCTGCGCCACCCACAGCCGCAAAATATCGGCGCCATATTGTTGCACCACCTTTTCGGGGGCGACGGTGTTGCCAATCGATTTGCTCATCTTGCGGCCCTGTTCGTCCAGGGTAAACCCGTGGGTCAGCACCCCGCGATAGGGCGCGCGCCCACGGGTGCCGCAGGCCTGCAACATCGACGAATGGAACCAGCCGCGGTGCTGGTCTGTGCCCTCTAGATACAGGTCGGCCAACCCGTCGGCTGATCCGTCGGGCCGGTCGCGCAGCACAAAGGCGTGGGTCGAGCCGCTGTCGAACCACACATCCAGAATGTCGAAAACCTGGTCATATTCTTCCGGGTCGGCGACACCGGACAGGAACCGCTCTTTCGCGCCCGCGACATACCAGGCATCGGCACCCTCGGTCTCGAACGCGTCAACAATGCGGCGGTTCACCTCGGGGTTGCGCAGCAGGTATTCAGGATCGTCGATTGCCGCGCCACGTTTCGTGAAACAGGTCATCGGCACGCCCCAGGCGCGTTGGCGCGACAGCACCCAGTCTGGCCGCGCCTCGATCATCGCATACAGCCGGTTGCGCCCGGCCGGCGGCGTCCAGGTGACCAGCTTGTCGATGCTGGTCAGGGCGCGCTGGCGGATCGTCGTGCCGTATTCATCCTGGCCGTCGCCCACCGCCTTGTCTATGGCGGCAAACCACTGCGGCCGGTTCAGCCGGATCACCGGCGCCTTGGACCGCCAGGAATGCGCGTCACTGATCGTGATGCGTTTCGTGGCCAACAGCGCGCCCACCTGTTTCAGCTTGTCGAGCACCGCCTTGTTGGCGCCGCCCGGTTTGCCGTTGGGTTTCAGCACCGCCTCACCGCCAAAGAACGGCAGATCGGGGCGGAATGAACTGTCGTCCAGAATGTTGTACGTCATCGGCAGGCCGTGTTTCACTCCGACCGCATAATCATCGTCGCCATGGCTGGGCGCGGTGTGCACAAATCCGGTGCCGGCGCCGTCTGTCACATGGTCACCGGGCAGCAGCGGAACGTCGAAATTCCATTCGTCCTTGGCACCTTCAAGGCCGCGCAGCGGGTGGGCACAGCCCAATCCTGACAATTCCTCAGCAGACACATCGCGCAATCGCCGCACCATGCCCGGCTCGCCCAACCGCGCCATGGCAAAGGTTTCCTCGGCCAGGGCATCGGCCACCAGCATCCGCTCACCGATCTCGGCCCAGCATTGCTCGGGGCGGCCCGTCACTTCGTAAAGCCCATAGGAAATGCCAGGGCCGAAACAGATCGCGCGGTTCTGCGGGATGGTCCAGGGCGTGGTTGTCCAGATGACAACACTGACGCCAACGAGATCATCGGGGATCACATCCATTTCGGGCAGCTCATGCTGCACACTGTCAATCTTGAACCGCACCCAGATCGCATCGGTCTGGCGGTCGTGATATTCCACCTCGGCCTCGGCCAGCGCGGTCTTTTCCACCGGTGACCACATGACGGGTTTGCTGCCCTGATACAGGGTGCCGTTCATCAGGAACTTCTGGAACTCCTCGGCGATCACCCGTTCGGCGTGGTAATCCATGGTCAGGTACGGATCGGCCCAGTTGCCGGTGATCCCCAGCCGCTTGAATTCCTCGCGCTGGATGTCGACCCAGCCGGCGGCAAAATCGCGGCATTCGCGGCGGAATTCCACCACCGGCACCGCGTCCTTGTCCTGTCCCTTGGCGCGGTATTTCTCCTCGATCTTCCACTCGATGGGCAGACCGTGACAATCCCAGCCGGGAACATAGCGGGCATCGCGGCCCATCATCTGCTGGCTGCGCACCACCATGTCTTTCAGGATCTTGTTCAACGCATGACCGATGTGCAGGTGACCGTTCGCATAGGGCGGGCCGTCGTGCAGGGTGAAACTCTCGCGCCCGGTCTTTTCACGCAGACGGTCATAAACGGCGATCTGCGCCCACCGCGCCAGCCATGCAGGTTCACGGGCGGGCAGGCCCGCGCGCATTGGGAAATCGGTCTGCGGCAGGCGCAGGGTGGTCTTGTAATCGGTGGCAGGCGTGTCGGCGCACATGAGAAAACCCATCGGTTTTAAGGATACGGAAAAAAGGGGCGGCGCGACCGCGCGTCAGGCGCCTTGTCCCGGCGGCCCCGATCGTCAGGGCGCCGGGCGGGTAATTCGCGTGGCGGGATATGTGGAACTGGTCATGACGCCCCTGCTATAGTGCGCCCGACCCGCGCCGTCCAGATGCCAGCGCCGCCCCCGGTTCAGCCGTCCTTTTGACCGGGAAACAGGCCGGTCAAGGCACGGCTGACCAAACGCGATACCGAAGGACGGCGTTCGCGGTGAAACGGCAGCGGGCGGCACACCTCGATGGCGGCGACGCCGACGCGCGCGGTCAGGGCGCCGTTCACCACGCCCTCACCAAACCGGCGCGACACTTTCGACAACAGCCCGCCCCCGGCGACCGACCCGATCAGATCATCCCCCACCGCCACCGCCCCCGTAGCCACCAGATGTGTCAGAACCGTGCGGGTCAGCCGCCAGCTGCCCAGGGTGCCGCCCCGCCCGCCATAGATCTCGGCGATCCGACGGATCATCCGCAGGTTGCTGGTCAGCGCCGCCACGACATCGGCCAGCGCCAGCGGCACCAGCGCCGTCACAGCCGCCACCTGCCGCGCGGCGGCCTCCACCTCGGCACGGGCGGCGGCGTCCAGCGGCGCCAACAGTTCGACCTCGGCGAGGTCGAACAAGCCGTCGGCGTCAAAACTGTCGCCCCGCCTCTCGGCCAGACGGCCCCGGCCCCAGTCCAGTTCGGGGCGGTCGGCATAAAGGGCGACCAGCCGGTCCACCACTTTGCGCGCGCCCGCCAGATCGCCTGCGATCCGTGCGGCCTCGGCCGCCTTGTGTACCCCGTCAAGCCGTTGCAGCCGTGCCAGCGCCGCCCATTCCTTGATTGCAATGGCCACGAGAACGACCACGAACGCCCCGACCAGCACCGCAGCCACCCCGCCCAGCAAAGGTTGCGACGCGATCAGCCCGGTTACCGCGTTCCACGCTGCCAGCGACAGGAAAAATCCGCTCACCGCCAGCAACATCCGCCAGAACCACCGCGCCAGCAGCGATGGCCGTCGCGCCGCCAACACCGCCATGGTGCGCATTGCCTGGCCGGTCGGCGGTTCGGCCTCCATGTCGGGCACTGGCGGCGCGTCGGCCGGTGTCATCCGCGGCACTGCGTCGGGGTCTTCCTCAATCAGAACGGGCCCCTTGATCGGTTCAGCCATGGC
>JAACVA010000013.1:17145-17287 GCA_009992615.1 Rhodobacterales bacterium | reverse complement strand
ATCGTAATTAGAATACGTCCCGAAGAGTAATTTCTTCCACGCCTTTTCGGCGAGTCTCTCCGTTCGACTGCAGGTGTCGTAGTCGTACCGGCTCCACCCGACGAGAAACATCTCCGTCGAGGCGTCGTCGACCGCTACGAGG
>JAACVA010000013.1:16467-17138 GCA_009992615.1 Rhodobacterales bacterium | reverse complement strand
CTTGCTCGGATTCCTTCGCGATAGGCCAGGCGCGGAATTTCACTTCCCGCGGGTCTCCGAAAAGGCTCCGGAAATCTCGCGTTAGCTGGCTGGGGGATTTTTCGCTCTTTAATTCGGACAATCTATCCGTCCACGGGGACTCCACCACCACGCGATCGAAATTTTCTTCGAATTCGAGCCCGAATTCTTCAGATCTAAAGCAAAAAGTTTTTCCTCTCCGCTTCCCGGAGGGTGGGGCGAGATTGTCGGCCGAGAAGCCGACAGAGTAAACCATCGACCCCTCCGGAAGAGTTTCGGCATTTGACCAATTTTCTTCCATAACGAAGCTTAACATTACTATAGTTTCACTGGAATTTTCTTTAATCAATTATCGAACTTCGATTTGGGTTGACCTTAAGGGGAGTGGGGGAAGGAAAAAGATGTTCGGGACGGATCCGAAGAGGATATCTGGCTTTGCCCAAGCGAATCCCGAAATAAAGAACAAAATTAGGATAATTTCTTCGACTTCCTCCCAGTTTTTGTCCTTGGACGAGGTGGAGCAATTCCCCAACTTGGAAGAAATTCATACTCCCCTGGTAATTCCCCTGCAAGGTAAGTACCTAGAAAAAATTCTTTCTTGGGAGAAGTTAAGCGTCCTGAAGCTGTCTCTGGTGGACCTCACCCATTTCTTT
>JAACVA010000013.1:4284-16374 GCA_009992615.1 Rhodobacterales bacterium | reverse complement strand
TTTCACACGATTTTCGTCATCTTTGGCCAGCAACGGGTTGTAGGTGCCCAGCTTTTCCAGAAAACGCCCGTCGCGCGGCATGCGCGAATCGGTGGCGACGATGGAATAGTGGGGGCGCTTCTTGCTGCCGCCACGGGCGAGACGGATCTTCATGGCCATTTGGTGTTCTCCTTTGAATGGCTGGGTGTGAGGCATTGCGCCTTACGATTTGTGGATCTCGTGGTGCTTGATCACTTCCTGAATGATGAAGGCCAGGAATTTCTTGGCGAATTCGGGGTCGAGGTCGGAATCGCGCGCCAGGCTTTCCAGCCGCGCGATCTGTTGCGCCTCGCGCGACGGGTCGGAGGGGGGCAGGTCGTGTTCGGCCTTCAGCCGGCCGACGGCCTGGGTGTGCTTGAACCGTTCGCCCAACGTGTAGACAAGGATCGCGTCCAGCCTGTCGATGCTGGCGCGGTGCCCTTTCAAAATTGTGGCGGCGCGTTCGGTGTCGGTGGTCATGCAATGCCTCGCGTGGGGTTTGATCCAGCGGACGCGCTGACGCGCGACGCGATTCTTTGTCTGGCGCCTGTGGGGGTGGCCCGAGCTGTTTCGGGCGGTGTGGCCGTGGCAACGAAGCAAAGGTATTTAAAGCAAGAAAGAGCCATGTTCATTTCTTTTTGCCGAACCCCGACAGGCCGGGAGGCAATCCGCCCCCACCGCCAAGGCCGGGCAAGCCACCGCCGGGGTTGAAGCCGGGAGGGAGCGCACCGCCTTTGCCCATCTGCGTCTGGGCCGCCTGAATCTCGGCCTCGGATGGCATGCCTTTGCCGCCGAACATGCCGCGCATGGCCTGTTTCAGCATGCCGCCTTTGCCCATCTTGCCCATCTTCTTCATCATGTCGCCCATCTGGCGCTGCATCTTCAGCAGCTTGTTCAGATCGGAAACGTCCAGCCCGGCACCTGCGGCGATGCGTTTCTTGCGGCTGGCCTGAAGCAGGGTGGGGTTGGCGCGCTCTTTTTTCGTCATTGACTGGATCAGGGCGATCTGGCGTTTCAGCACCGAATCATCGAACCCGGCCTCGGCCACCTGTTTCTGCATCTTGGCCATACCGGGCATCATGCCCATGACACCTTCCATGCCGCCCATCTTGAGCATCTGTTCCAGCTGCATCTTCAGGTCGTTCATGTTGAACTGACCCTTCTGGAACCGGCGCATCATCCGTTCGGCCTGCTCGGCCTCGATGGTTTGCTGGGCCTTTTCCACCAAGGCCACGATATCGCCCATGCCGAGGATCCGGCCAGCCACCCGTTCGGGGTGGAATTCCTCAAGCGCGTCGAGCTTTTCGCCCAAGCCGACATATTTGATCGGCTTGCCGGTGACGGCGCGCATGGACAGGGCTGCACCGCCGCGCCCGTCGCCGTCCATCCGGGTGAGGACGACGCCGGTAATGCCGATGTGGTCGTCGAAGTTCTGGGCGGTGTTCACCGCGTCCTGCCCGGTCAAACCGTCAACCACCAGCAGCGTTTCGCGGGGATTGGCGATGTCGCGCACCGCCGCGACCTCGGACATCAGCGCCTCGTCGATCGACAGGCGTCCGGCGGTGTCGAGCATTAGGACGTCGTAGCCGCCGAGGGCAGCCTGGGTTTTGGCGCGTCTGGCGATGTCAACGGGGCGTTGGCCGGCAACGATGGGCAGGGTATCGACGCCAATCTGCGCCCCAAGGATTGCCAGCTGTTCCATCGCGGCGGGGCGGTTGACGTCGAGCGACGCCATGAGCACCCTCTTGTGATCGCGCGCGCTCAGGCGCTTTGCCAGTTTTGCCGTGGTCGTCGTTTTGCCCGAGCCTTGCAAGCCCACCATCAGGATCGTCGCGGGCGGGTTGTCGATGCGCAGGGCGCCGGGATCGTTGTCGTCACCTGCAAGCACATGCACCAGTTCGTCATGTACGATCTTGACGACCTGCTGGCCGGGGGTGACGGATTTTGTCACCGATTGCCCGGTCGCCTTGGCCTGCACTGCCGCAACGAAATCGCGCGCGACGGGCAAGGACACGTCGGCCTCAAGCAAGGCAACGCGTACTTCGCGCAGCGCTGTTTTCACATCGTCGTCCGACAGCGCGCCCTGTTTGGTGAGCCGGTCGAACACGCCGCCAAGGCGTTCTGACAGATTTTCAAACATGGCACGCGGTCCTTTGCGTCTCCGGTTTCAGGTGATCCGCATCTGGGCGCGGACCGGGGTCTGTTCAAGCATCGGGTTGCCCCAAACGCAGTTCGCCCCCACGGACGCAACGCGCTGGTGGGGGGCGATCCCCAGCGAGCCGGGGACCGGAAGACTTGGAAAGCTTCCGGAGTTCCGGATCGACTAGCGCGTGGTGGACGATAAAGTCAAGGGCGCGCATGGCCGACGGGCGCAGGGACTCTCCCGCGCCCGTCACACCGCCTGTGGGAGGTGTCGTTACTTTGAGCCATCTGCAAATCGCGCCAGGTTTGCAACATCACCGCTTCGGTGGCCTGGCCCACAGCGCCACCTTCACGGCGCGCCTGATCAAGCTGGATCATTTGCGCGACGCTCAGCGTTCCGGGTGCCACACCAACCGAGCGTGCCAGTTGGATTTCGCTCTGTGTCAGGGATCGCGGCGGCAGAGGCTGCGGCGACGGCGATAAAGGTGTTCAGTTTCATGGTTGTCGGCTTGTGTCCGAGTCGGCTTTACCCGCTTTCGTGTTGGATATTGCGGCCAACGACCGGACTGTTGAAGGGCCGGTCGTCGCCTGTGCTGAACAAATGGTTGGTGCGTTCGAGAGCATTGGGGCGCCAATTATCCATGAATCTATTCATATGCGCACAACACGAAAGATCGAAAATGTCCCTTTTGGCCGCAATGCTGCCGTGGGTCAGCAAAACAAGGCTGTGCGGGGGGGCGGCGGCGGTTGGACCCTGCGGGTTTGTTGCACAAAAACCGACCAGAGGTAGCAGACATGTTACAAAGAGTTTTCCTCCGGCAGCAGAGAAAAGCCATTTCAAACAATATGTAACGCTGGCGTGATGGAGGGTGATCGCCGCTTTGCGCAGTGGCTTGCGTTGTGGCGGGAAATGCCGTCATCTGACACGACCTTGACGGAAAGCGTATTGTGCCGATGACCATCAACACCTGGGATGAGATCCGCACTGCCTATTATGTAGCGCGCCGGGGCACGGTCAGTGGCGCGGCCGAGGCATTGGGCGTGCACCATGCCACGGTCATCCGACACATCGACGCGCTCGAGGCGCAACTGGGCGTCAAGTTGTTTCAGCGCCATGCGCGCGGCTACACGGCCACCGAGGCCGGGACAGACCTGTTGCAGGTGGCCCGGGCGACGGATGATCAGTTCACCCAGTTGGCCGGGCGGATCCGCGGGCAAGGTGATTCGGTGACGGGTGAGCTGGTCGTGACCTCGATCGCCGGCTTGTCTGACCTGCTGACGCCGGTTCTTGTGGGGTTTCAGGTTGAACATCCGGGCCTTGTGGTGCGGTTTCTGACCGATGAACGGGTGTTTCGTCTTGAATACGGCGAGGCGCATGTGGCGATCCGCGCCGGATCGGCCCCGGAAGAGGCCGACAATGTCGTTCGCCCGTTCCTGACCGAAAATTTCGCGCTGTTCGGCAGCGACGCTTATATCGCGCGCCATGGTGTTCCGCAGAATGACACCGATTTGCAAACCCATCAGTTTGTCGCCAGCGACAATCGCGAATCGCGCGCGCCGTTCTATCGCTGGCTGTTTGATGCGGTGCCGCCGCAATGCATCAGCTATCGTGCTACCGACGGCAGGGCGCTGCGCGCTGCGGTTGTGGCGGGTGCCGGATTGGGCTTTCTTTCAACATTCGAGGGTCGCATGAACCCGAAGTTGCAGATGGTTATGGCGCCACGCCCGGAATGGGCGGCGAATCTCTGGACGGTCACCCATGTGGATTTGCACCGCACGATGAAGGTGCAAAGTTTTCTTGCCTATCTCCGTCAGGCCGCGAAATCCTGGGCTGTCTGATCGTCCGTGTCTTTAGTGTGGGCGAAGCGCAGGGTTGGCGACGCAATTCGCAAGGCAACCATCACCTTTGGTCAGACATCTCGGGTGTTGCATCATGACCAGATCGTGAGAATGTGGGCGGCTTTTTGCCAACGACACTTGCAAATCAACGATTGCTGAAGAAAATGTAGGCGTCGCTGCACAAAAATCTGCCAAAGATGCTGGTGTCGGCGCGTCTGCAGCATTATTATGTGGTAGTTTTCTGCGTGTCGTGTTTTACGAGGCTCAACTCGAAAATTTGGTGAGGATCCAATGAAGATTTCCAACATCGTCTCTTCCGCCGCCGCCGGCGCATTCGCGCTGGGGCTGACCGCCTCTGTTGCATCGGCCGAGACCTGCGTTGTGGCACTGCCCTTCGATTTCGGCAGCGCTGCGGTTTCGGCAACAAATCAGGGCTTGCTCGACGTTATTCGCAGCAATTACGGCGATGCCACCGTCAATCTGGCCGGGTACACCGATGCCGTTGGATCAGCCGCATCTAACCTTGTGCTGTCGCAGCGCCGCAGTCAGACCGTTTCGAACTACCTGACGCAGGGCACGTCGATCAACGTGGTGAATTCGACCGGGTTTGGCGAAAGCAACCTGAAGGTGGCCGATACCGGCCCGAACCAGTTGAACCGCCGGGTTGAAATCACGATTGAACCTTGTGATCCTGCTCTCTTTGGTACTGTGCCTGGCGCAACCGTAGATGCGGGCGCTCTGGGCAGCGCAGGTATTGCTGCGGCTGTTCTGGGCGCAGTCGTCATCATTGGTGCGTTGGGCAGCGGTGGTGACGGCACTGACGGAACGGGCACGGGAACGGGAACGGGAACGGCTACAGGAACCGGTGCTGGCAACTAAGGCGGTTGGACGACGGACAACACATTTACAGGAACGGTGCCCTTGGGCGCCGTTTTTGTTTTATGGATCAGTGTCTTGCTGCGATGACCCAAGTTCGGCTTGCAGAAATCTCTCAAACGCGTCGAGGTGGATCGCCTCGAATTGCCCGAAGGTCTGCATCCAGATTGATGCATCGCGCAGGGCGTCGGGTTCCAGCTTGCACCACTTGACGCGGCCGCGCTTTTCCTGGGTGATCAATCCGGCGGTTGCCAGCACCCCCAGATGTTTCGAAATTGCGGCCAGCGATGTGGCAAAGGGTTCGGCCACATCCGTTACGGCCATGTCATCTTCCAGCAACATCGACAGGATTGCCCGGCGGGTGGGGTCGGCCAAAGCCGCGAAAATGATGTCGAGCGTGGGGTTCATCACAGTGATGTGCCAGTGCGCCCGCCGATGGTCAACCATTCGGTTGAATATACAGAAGGCACCGCGCAGCGGGCATCATCGCCGCAACAGCGTGAGGCATGTGCAGTTCTGGAAAAATATATACATATAAATCAAAGATATAAATGTATTTTTCCGCACTGCGGCATCTGCTTGACTCGGAGCGCCGTCATTTCTAGTGTCCGTCCAACCGCCAAGAGGTGCGCCGTGGCCGATGATCCGCATGACGAGGCTTTGAAGGCTTTGGAAGACAGGATTGCCGCCGTAAAACGGGCAAACGCACCCCCGAGGCGGGCGGATGAACATTACTCCATGGCCAACTCGGCTTGGCGCATGGTTATCGAACTGGTTGCCGGTCTAGGGATCGGATTTGGCATAGGCTATGCGCTGGATCTGCTGTTTGGGTCTTTGCCTTGGTTCATGTTGTTATTCACGGGCCTGGGCTTGGTCGCTGGCGTCAAGACGATGATGCGCACGGCGAAAGAGCTTCAGGATGAGGCAATGCGTGCGGCGGGCAAAGACCCGGTCGAGGATGAGAAGAGGGGCTAGACATGGCAGAAACGGGCGAAGGTGGTCTGAGTATCCACCCCATGGACCAATTCATCGTCAAGCCTCTGTTTGGCGACGGGCCGGTGGGCATGTTCACCATCACCAACGCCACCCTTTGGCTGGCGCTTGCCGTTGTTTCAGTGTTGCTTTTGATGGTGATGACGACCCGCAGGCGGGCGATTGTGCCCGGGCGGGGCCAGTCTGTGGCCGAATTGGCCTATGGCTTTGTTCACAAGATGGTCGAGGATGTCGCGGGCAAGGATGGGTTGAAATATTTCCCCTATATCATGACGCTTTTCCTTTTTATCGTCTGCGCCAACTTTCTTGGCCTGCTGCCGATGTCATTCACCACCACCAGCCATATCGCCGTGACTGCGATCTTGGCCTTGGGGGTTTTCTTCACAGTGACTGTGCTGGGATTCGTCAAAAACGGGGCCTCGTTTCTGGGCCTGTTTTGGGTGGCCAGTGCGCCTTTGCCACTGCGTCCCGTTCTGGCGATCATCGAGCTGATCTCGTACTTCGTGCGCCCGGTCAGCCATTCCATTCGTCTTGCCGGCAATATCATGGCGGGTCATGCTGTGCTGAAGGTCTTTGCAGGCTTTGCCGCTGTTGGTGCCGTTGCGCCGATTGCCATCTTCGGAATGGTGGGCGTTTACGCGCTTGAGGTGCTTGTGGCGTTCATCCAAGCCTATGTATTCACCATTCTGACGTGCGTCTATCTGAAAGATGCATTGCACCCGCATCACTGAGTTTGGTGGGTTTTTCCACCTCACCCTACCACCGGCGGGATGTCCTGCCTGAGAAATCTACCTGAAATTCCATCGCAAGGAGAGAAGACATGGAAGGCGATATCGCACAAATGGGTCAATTCATCGGTGCCGGCCTGGCCGCCATCGGTTCGGGCGTGTCCGCAATCGGTGTGGGCCACGTTGCCGGCAACTTCCTGGCGGGTGCCCTGCGCAACCCGTCGGCGGCTGCGGCCCAGACCGCGACCCTGTTCATCGGCATCGCATTTGCAGAAGCTCTGGGGATCTTTTCGTTCCTCGTCGCACTGCTGCTGATGTTCGCCGTCTGATCCTTTTGATCGGGCGGGAAACACAGTTCCCCGCCCGGTGTAACGTCAAAGGTTCAGGGGAAAGATATGGCAACCGAAACAGTCGCAGGCGAGGTCGAGGTTGGGATGCCCCAACTCGACTTTTCGACTTATCCGAACCAGATATTCTGGTTGGTCGTGGCCTTGGTCGCGGTTTATTACATCCTGTCGCGCATCGCGCTGCCGCGCATCGGTTCGGTTTTGGCAGAACGTCAGGGCACGATCACAAACGACATCGCTGCAGCTGAAGAGCTGAAGCTGAAGTCGGTCGAGGCGGAAAAGACCTATCAAAAAGCGTTGGCCGATGCCCGCGCGGAAGCGAACAAAATCGTTGAGGCGGCGAAAGCTGATATTCAGGCTGATCTTGATGTTGCAATCGCAAAGGCAGACGCGGAAATTGCTGTGAAAGCCGCAGAGTCGGAAAAAGCCATTGGTCAGATCCGTGCAGGGGCCTTGGAAAGCATCGAAGCTGTTGCCAAAGACACCGCTGAGGCAATTGTCGTGGCTTTCGGCGGCGGTGCGGATAAATCTGCGATCGACGGCGCCGTTCTTGACCGATTGAAAGGGTGAGGATCATGCGCAAGCTGAAATTTTCTGTGGGTCTTTCCCTGCTGGCAAGCCCTGCCTTGGCGGCGTCGGGCCCGTTCTTTTCGTTAGGAAACAGCGATTTTATCGTCCTGATCGCCTTTTTGGTGTTCCTTGGAGTTCTCGTCTACTTCAAAGTGCCCGGCATAATCCTCGGAATGTTGGACAAACGGGCCGATGGCATCAGGGCCAACCTTGACGAAGCGCGCACCCTGCGGGACGAAGCCAAGACATTGCTCGCCAGTTACGAGCGTAAGCGGGGCGAGGCGACGGCCCAGGCTGATCGGATCGTCGCCGCCGCACGGCACGAGGCCGAGGCAGCCGCGGCAAAGGCCCGCGCCGATCTCGACATATCAATAACGCGGCGTCTCAAGGCGGCTGAGGAGCAGATCGAATCAGCTCAGGCCAGCGCCGTAAAGGACGTGCGCGATCGCGCCATTCAGGTGGCCATCGCCGCAGCCGGCGATGTTTTGTCGAAAAATATGGACGGCGCACGATCAGCCGCTCTGACTGATCAGTCAATCAAGACGGTCGAATCAAAGCTGCACTGAGCGAACCTCAGCGATTTGGTTTTGCAAGCCCGGGCCGTTTTTGCGGGTCGGGCTTTTTCCGGTTTTGAAAAGTGACACCGGCCCATTCCGGCTTATCTGGCCTGCTCGTGCTCCAACCTTTGCCGCGCGATGGCTTCGTTGCGCTCGGCAAGATGTTGCGCGGCAAGGGTGGCTTCGACGAAATTCAGGTGCGCCTCGACCGCGGCGCGGGCGCCGGCGGGATTGCGGGCCTGCAATGCGGCATTGATTGCGCGGTGTTGTTCCAGCAGCGTGGTGCGCGTGGTGCGCTGCCTGAACATCATTTGGCGATTGAAGAAGACACCCTGGCGCAACAGCGCCGACATTGATCGCATGATGTGCAACATTACAACATTATGGCCCGCCTCGACGATGGCAAGGTGAAACGCGGCGTCCAGCTCGGCCTCGGTGGCGGGATCGCGGCGGATATGCGCGGCCTCCATCTTGGTCAGCAATGTGTCGATCAACTGCAGGTCGGTGTCGGTGCCATGGCGTGCGGCACGTTCGGCGGTCAACCCCTCAAGGTCGCGGCGGAACGCGATGTAGTCGAACACGGCTTCGGGGTGGCTGGCGAACAGCCGCGCCAGAGCTTCGGGGAAGGCGGCGTTCAGGCTGTCAGAGACGAAAATTCCGGCGTTGGCCCGGGCGGAAATCAGCCCGCGATCCTGCAATTCGGCAATCGCTTCGCGCAGCGAAGGACGTGAAACACCCAGTTTTTCGGCCAAGTCACGCTCGGATGGCAGACGTTCACCGGGCCGTAAAATGCCGCGCAGGATCAAAAGCTCGATCTGGCGCACAACGGCGCCCGACAGCTTTTCGGACCGGACCTTTTCAAACGGCATGATTTGAACCCTGTTAGGATTGGCCAGAATATATGACCACGCAGGACAGGGGACAATGAAAAAGGCCGGGCTGCAAGGCCCGGCCTGTTCAAACACTTTGCTGGGGCTCAGTTCGTCGGGCGGATGATGATGTCCACGCGACGGTTTTGTGCCCGTCCTTCCGGTGTCAGGTTCGAGGCGATGGGCCGGTCTTCGCCCATACCGACAGCGCGCAGCCGTGCTTGTGAAACGCCGTTTGCGGCCAAAATCGACGTAACCGACTGGGCCCGTTGTTGCGACAGGTTGAGGTTATAGGCCGACGATCCGGTGTTATCGGTGTGACCTTGCACCTCGATGATCGAGTTTGGATAGCGGTTCAGGTTGGCGGCCAGAACCCCCAGATCGCCGCGCAGGCCGGACGAAACCGTGGCGCTGTTGACGGCAAACAGGATGTCCTGCGGCATCCGCACGATCAGTTCGTTGCCGTTGTTCACGACGTCGATCTGGCCGTTGCTGAAATCGCCACGCAGTTCGGCGGCCTGTTTGTCCAGGATATTGCCGATCACGGCACCGCCAGCGGCGCCAATGGCTGCGCCAAGAGCCGCATTTTTGAACCGATCATTGCCGCTTTCACGGGTTCCGCCCAGCACGGCGCCAATTGCCGCGCCGGTCAGCGCCCCGGTCTGGGTGCGGTTTGGGTCGCCGGTCATTGGATCGGTGCAGGCAGACAGTGCCAGAACGCCCACGCTGGCGGCCAGGAACGCGAATCTTGATGTGGTCATGTTAGCCTCGCTCGTAAAAATAGTCACATCTCCAACCTTGCACATACGCCATTGCCAGCGCCGCCGCATAGCGGAAACGTGCCGTAAGCGAAAGATCGCCACACGTTTTCGTGACAGTTACAGCCCGGTGTCAGCCGATTCATGGGCCAACATGGCCCGCTTCACCGCCAAACCCCAGTGATACCCGCCCAATCCCCCGGTCTTGCGCAGCGCCCGATGGCACGGGATCAGCCAGCTGACCGGATTGCGCCCCACGGCCGTGCCGACGGCGCGCACGGCCTTTGGGCTGCCAATTGCCTGGGCGATTTCGCCATAGGTCGTAACATGACCGCTGGGAATTGTCAGCAGCGCCTCCCATACCTTGATCTGGAACGGCGCGCCGATCAGGAACAGAGGTGTTGGATCACGCCCCGGCGCCGCGCCAAAGGCAGACATTGCCATGGGGCGCAGGAACGCCGCATCATGCACAAACCGCGCCGATGGCCAGCGCGCGCGCAGGTCGGCCATTGCAGCCTCGCCGCCCACCTCGGCGGCAAAACCGAGGCCACACAGCCCCCGATCGGTCCCCATGACAAGGGCGGGGCCGAAGGGCGAATCGAACCAGCCCCAAAAAATGGTCAAGCCGTCGCCCTTGCGGGCAAACTCGCCGGGGCTCATCGCCTCCCATCGCACGAACAGGTCGTGCAGGCGGGAATTGCCGGACAGACCGACAGCATCGGCGGTGGCCAGTGTCGTGAACCGGTCGCGCAACAGGGTTTTGGCATGGGTCAGGCGCAGATATTGCTGAAACCGCTTCGGCGATACGCCGGCCCACCGCGAGAAAACCCGCTGAAAATGCGCCGACGAGAGGTTCATTTCGCGCGCGATGTCCTCCAGCGTAAGGGTGCGGCCTTCCGGGCTGTCCAGACGCGCAATCGCGCGGCGTATCAGCGGCCAGTAATAGGAGTTTTCAGGGTCAGTCATGAGGCGCCTCGGTGTGGTTGCGTCACCATAGGCGGGTATGGCGGGCGGCACGATCCGATTCCTGCGGGATCGCGGGTGGCGATGTGCGCCTCCGGCGGAGGTATTTTCAGCAAGAAAGAGGGACTTGCCCGGATCAGGACCAACGGGCATTACGGGGCATGGCAAAACAGCTTTGTTATACGGTGATCCATGAGATCTTTTCGCGGTTCCAGGCCGCCGCGCCCGAGCCCAAGGGCGAGTTGGAGCATGTGAACCTGTTTACCCTTGTGGTCGCGGTCGCGCTGAGCGCGCAGGCGACCGATGTGGGGGTGAACAAGGCAACACGGGGGCTGTTTGCTGTGGCCGATACGCCCGAGGCGATGCTGGCCCTGGGCGAGGAAGGGGTGATCGCGCATATCAAGACAATCGGTTTGTATCGCAACAAGGCGAAGAACGTGATCGCCATGTCACGCATTCTGGTGGATCGCTTCGCTGGTCAGGTGCCCAGTTCGCGGGCTGCACTGCAATCCTTGCCGGGGGTGGGGCGCAAGACCGCCAATGTGGTTCTAAACATGTGGTTCGGCCTGCCGGCCCAGGCCGTTGACACCCACATTTTTCGCCTCGGCAACCGCAGCGGCATCGCGCCGGGGCGCGATGTGGCCACGGTCGAACGAGCGGTCGAAGACAATATCCCCGCCGAATTTCAACTGCACGCCCATCACTGGATGATCTTGCACGGGCGCTATGTCTGTCTTGCGCGCAAGCCAAGATGCGCCGTCTGTCTGATCCGTGATCTGTGCGCCTATGAGGAAAAGAACGAATGAAGAAGTTTCAGGTTGTCGGCATCGGCAATGCAATGGTGGACGTCCTGGCGTCGTGTGATGATCGGTTCCTGTCCGCCAACGGTGTGGAAAAAGGCATCATGCAGCTGACAGATATGGCACGCGGGGTCGAACTGTATGACAAGATCGGGCCAGCCAAGGAAATAAGCGGCGGGTCTGCCGCCAACACCATCGCCGGCATTGCCCATCTGGGCGGACGCGCGGCCTATGTGGGCAAGGTGAAGGACGATCAGCTGGGGGCGATCTTTGCCCACGACCTGCGCGCGCAGGGCGTGACCTATGAAACCACCCCGGCGGCCAAGGATGCGCCGGATGAAACCGGGCGCTGCATTGTTCTGGTCACACCGGATGGCGAGCGGTCGATGAACACCTGTCTGGGCGTGAGTGAGTTTCTGAGCCCCGATGACATCGACGAGGGGCAGATGGCCGAGGCCGACTGGATTTACCTCGAAGGATATCGGTTTGATGGGCCGCAAAGCCATGCCGCCTTTGCCAAGGCGATTGCCGCCTGCAAGGGGGCGGGGGGGCGTGTTTCGCTGACCTTGTCGGATCCGTTCTGTATTGGTCGTCACCGCGATGCTTTTCATGCGGTGATACACGATCATG
>JAACVA010000013.1:0-4255 GCA_009992615.1 Rhodobacterales bacterium | reverse complement strand
ATCCTGTCGATGTATGAAACTGATGATTTCGACGAGGCGCTGGCGCGGGCGGCGGCTGAGGTGGCGATGGTTGCCTGTACCGACAGCGAAAATGGCGCCCATGTGCTGTGTGACGGGCAGCGCTGGCATGTGCCTGCCTATCCGGTTACGGTTGTCGATGCCACGGGCGCGGGCGATCTGTTTGCCGGGGCTTTTCTGTGGGCGCTGACGGCGGGGCATGGGCCAGAGGCTTGTGGGCGCGCCGGCTGTCTGGCGGCGGCCGAGGTGATCGGGCATATCGGTGCCCGCGCCGAGGCGGATCTGCGGACATTGTTTGCCGCCCATAAGCTGATCGCGGATTGACCCCGAGCCGCACGTCCCGCGATCTGAGCGGCCCGGTGATACCGCCGCCGGTGACATGGCCTGCGCTCAGTCGCCCAGTTTGGCGTGTACCTCGTCGAGGTCGATCTCGCCGATGGGTGTCTTGATGGCGGGGTTGTCAAAGCTGTATTTGAACAGCTCGAAATCGCGGTGGTACATCTCTTTCATCAGATGCATCGACAGATCGTCGAAATACGCCTCGACCGGGTGGGCGCGTTTCGGGCCGTGGCCTTCGGATTCGTTGAAGCGGGGAATGTCGGACAATACCACGGGGTGTGGCGTCTGGATGGTGTCCAGCACCGATTGCATCCCGTCGTTGAAATGTTCGGTCCAGATGATCCTGTCATAGTGCCCGCCATTGATGACGAAGGTCGACAGATGCCCCGATATGGCCGACCAGTGGATGTCGGGATCCATCGGTTTGCGCCAGCGTATCGTGTCGCGCGCGAACAGCAGAAACCGGCGGAACGACGCGATCTGGTCGAAATCATCGCGCCCGTCTGGGCCGCCGACATTGATGCCGTATTTCTGGATCAGCAGCGGCACAAGGTTGCCGCGATAGCGTTTGCCATTGCGCTGGACACCGCAGATCTTGTCGAAGAACGACGACAGGATCCGCGTGTAAGGGTTGCGCACGCAGGTGAAACTGGGCGCGATGCGGCCTTTGACGGCCTGTGTGATCACTGATTGGCTGTTGTCCTGGGCCCATTTGTGCAGGCCGGTCTGGGCATCGTGGATGTCGCCATCGAAAAACGCGCCATGGTCGGAGTAATACAGGATCTGACCGATGGTCGAACAGGCGCACTTGGGCACGACGCGGTAAATCACGCTGCCACTTTCGGTCATCCAGGTTCCGGGAAACCCCATCTTGCTCTGCCCCTTCTTGTTTTTCTGATTTATGTGACAGCCGGGCGGAAATGCACAGAAAAAACCGGCCCAAGACTGTCTGTTTGCTGACTTTTCGGGACAAGCGGTTAAAACGATCCACACCAAAGAGGCAGGAGCGTTTCAGAAATGGCAAGAATCGCCTTCATCCTTTTGTGTCACAAAGACCCGGACGCCATCATACAGCAGGCCCGCCGCCTGACCGCTGCGGGTGATTTCATGGCGATTCATTTCGACGCGCGTGCAAGCCGTGCCGATTACGAGCAGATACGCGATGCGCTGAACGACAACCCAAATGTTGCCTTTGCCCGGCGTCGCATCAAATGTGGCTGGGGTGGTTGGAGCCTGGTCGAGGCGACGCTGCTGGCGGTGCGCGCCGCGACGGAGGCGTTTGCGCGGGCCACCCATTTCTACATGCTGTCGGGGGATTGTATGGCGATCAAATCGGCCGACTATGCCCACAGCTTTCTCGACCGGGATGATGCCGATTTCATCGAAAGCGTCGATTATTTTGCCAGCAACTGGATCAAGACCGGGTTCAAGGAAGAGCGGTTGATTTATCGCCACTACTTCAATGAACGAACACACAAGTGGTGGTTCTATACCTCGTTTGAGTGGCAGAAACGGCTGGGGTTGAAGCGCCGGGTGCCGGACGATCTGCAAATGATGATCGGGTCGCAATGGTGGTGCCTGCGCCGCCGTACCATTGAGGCGATCCTGCGGTTCTGCGCCGAGCGGCCAGATGTCATGCGGTTTTTCCGCACCACCTGGATTCCGGATGAAACGTTTTTCCAGACCATCGTGCGACACATCGTGTCAGAGCGTGAAATCAGATCACGCACGCTGACATTCCTGATCTTTTCCGATTACGGAATGCCGGCGGTGTTCTATGACGATCACTATGATCTGCTGCTGTCGCAGGATTATCTGTTCGCCCGCAAGATCAGCCCCGAGGCGCAGGTTTTGAAACAAAAGCTGGGCGATCTGTATTGCGCCACGGACGCCACCTTTCAGGTCAGCAACGAAGGACGCAACCTGTACCGGTTTCTGACCGGACGTGGGCGTTTCGGGCGGCGGTTCGCACCGCGGTTCTGGGAAACCGAATCGACCTTGGGGCGCGAACGCGAATTGATGATCGTGATCTGCAAGAAGTGGCATGTGGCCAAGCGTCTGCTTGACCGGATCCGCCCGGTGAGCGACGTGCCTGTCATCGGTTATTTGTTCGACGAGGAAAACGCCAGGCTGCCCGATCTGGGAGGGATTCAGAAAACCCTGGAAAAACGCACCCGGCACCGCCGCGCGCTGATGCGGATGCTGTTTGACTATCACGAAACCGACCGTCTGGTCATTTGCCTCGATCCCGACAACATGGATTTGCTGCGCGATTTCCAGACCGATCGCTCCACCACGCGGCTGTTGGAGATCGCGTGTCGGTTCACCGATGACGATCTGCTCAGCCATGCCATGCGGACCGGCCTTGCGGGCACGCGCACCCCGCAGGAAATGATCGACACCTTGCTGCCCACGATCCGCGCCGATCTGGACCACGAAAGCGATGTCTTGCGGGATGCCGGGTTTGACCATTTCCACCGGCTGTGTGAAACCGCCGGCGTGCCGGACAATGCGCTGGCCCTGGCGGCGTTCCTATCCGTCGCGCCGGAGGATGTGCTGGACATTGTGCGCGCCGAAGACCTGTTTTACGACACCCCACTCACAGCGGAGCCTTAGCTATGGCCTATGCCTATGACGATCAGAACATCTTTGCGAAAATCCTGCGCGGCGAGATTCCGAACACGACTGTTCTGGAAACCGATCACACCCTGGCCTTTCGTGATATCCACCCCCAGGCGCCGGATCACATCCTGGTGATTCCCAAGGGGCGCTATGTCAGCCATGATCATTTCGCGCTTGAGGCGACCGAGGCCGAGGTGCTGGATTTCATGCGTGTGACGGGACGGATCTGCGCCGAACTGGGGGTACAGCCCGGTCTTGGGGGGCAAGGGTTCCGGATCATCAGCAATGCCGGGGTGCATGGCGTGCAGGAGGTGCCACATTACCATCTTCATATCCTCGCTGGCCGCCCGCTGGGCCGGATGCTGGCCCCGGCGTGATCCAGCGACGGCGTTCGTTGTGGGGTGGTGTGGTGCCTGACGCCGGGTTTGCGACACGCGGCCTTGGCCGGGCAAAAGCGGCGCCGGGTCTTTGGTTTGTGGCCTTGTCGGGGGCGGGCGGATCGTTAGAATAGCAACCGAGTTGCACCAAGCCGCAGGGGAATGCGCGATGAGCCGAGAAGCGCCGGAAGTCGAGATCGTTCACACACGTCGCGTGGCCTGTGACGGGGGCGAAGGCGCATTGGGTCATCCCCGGGTGTGGTTGTCGATCCCGCCTGAAACGGGCTGGGTTGAATGCGGATACTGCGACAAACGCTATGTGCTGGAAGGCGACGGCGACGATCATTGAACCCGTCGCGGCAGGGCGCCAACGGACCCGGTGCCGCCTGAAAGGCGGGACTGGGGGCATGATGTGGCGCCTTGGCGCCGCTATTGGATCAACCCCTGATCCGGGGTGCAGAGGGTTGAAATATGACGGAAAAGTTTGGCAAAGGGCATCATCTGAGCCTGGTGGACGGATCGGCCTTCATCTTTCGCGCCTATCATGCCCTGCCGCCGCTGACGCGCAAGACCGACGGTTTGCCGGTCGGGGCGGTGTCGGGCTTTGTCAACATGATCTGGAAGATGATCGAAGACAATCGCGGCCCCGACGCGCCCACCCACGCAGCGGTGGTATTCGACAAGGGCAGCCATACCTTTCGCAATGACATGTACGATCTGTACAAGGCCAATCGCGAAGAAATGCCTGAGGATTTGCGCCCGCAGATCCCGCTGACCCGCGACGCAACCCGCGCCTTCAATCTGGCCTGTCTTGAACAGGAGGGGTTCGAGGCCGACGACATCATCGCCACTCTGGCCTGCCGTGCCCGCGCTGCGGGGGGGCGGGTGACGATCATTTC
>JAACVA010000245.1 GCA_009992615.1 Rhodobacterales bacterium | reverse complement strand
CTGTCGTTCGCGCAGGAAATGCCAGGGCACGATGTTGGCGTGATGCTCCATGATGCTGAGGATAATTTCGTCGCCCGCCTGCATCCGCGGCATCGCCCAGGCATAGGCAACCATGTTGATGCCCATGGTGGTGCCTGTATTCATCACGATTTCGTCTTCCGACCCGGCATTGAGGAACCGCGCGATGGTGCCGCGCACCGCCTCATACTTGTCGGTGGCCAGATTACTGAGGTAGTGCAGGCCCCGGTGGACGTTGGCATATTCCATCGAATAGGCTTGGGTCACCGCGTCGATCACCACCTGCGGCTTTTGCGCCGAGGCGCCATTGTCAAGGTAAACCAGAGGCTTGCCATTCACCTGCCGCGACAGGATGGGAAAATCGCCGCGCACGGCGTTCACGTCATACATCGGGGTCACTCCATGCCCGGAACGCTGATCCCGATCAGCGCCAGGATCAACGACAGACCGAAGGCAAAGCCAAAGCTGGACACGACGATCATTGCAAAGGTTTTGGGCAGTGACACGAATCCGTGCACGGTGGCGACGAAATGCGTCAGCAACCACAGGAACAGCACAAGGCCGAACACACCGATCACCCAGGCCAGCGCCGGCAACACCAACAGGGCCACCGTCTGAATCACCTGAAGACAGACCATGCAGAACTGCAACCACACGACGATGACCAGACCATCCTGAAACCGGCCCGTCCCCCCCACGGCGCGGCCCACCCAGAAGATGGCAAACACCATCATCACCAGCAGTGAAAACTGGATCAGCCCCATGCGCAGCGGGCTGATAAAGGGTGTATCCTGACCCACCGCAGAAAAATTGCCCCGAAACAGCGCGCCCAGCTCGGCCAGCAGGATCGACAGCACCACGACCAGCGCCAGCGCCTGCCACAACACGTCGCGCCCGAGGTTCAGCGCGACCAGCCGCTGCGCCACGGCGCGCGGATCTTTGACCGTTTCCAGCGCCATGGGCACAAGGGTGGACAGGTTCATCATCACACAGGCTCCGCTTGCCGCTCAACAGCCAAAAGGCCCAATATCCAGATCGCCAGGAACGCCCCCAGCGCCACAAGTCCCGTCGCGTCCAACGCCGCACCCGGCCCGACGAACCCGGCGACAAGGCCCCACAACAGCCACAGCGGGCTGGCCGCCAGCAGCGCCCAGAACAGCGCCATCCGTGCGCCCCACCACGACGCACGCCCGCCCATCAGACGTGCCACCATATGGCTCAGCGCCGCAAGGCCGTAAAGCGCAAGTGGCATGATGAACAGCCAGCCCAGCAGCGCACCGCCCAGCAGAACATCGAAATCCTGCCCGGTGACGAAGGCTTCCCGCCGCAGCCGGGGCCATTGCGCGACGAAGATCAGGATGCAGGCGAGCATCACAAGAATCAGCGCGCGGTCCTCGCGCACCGGCCCCGCCGTGCGCCGCAGGATAACGGCGCCCGGACGGCGATAGGACGCGAGAATATCGAGGGTCACCGCCATGCCTCAGGCCCGGCGGTGCCGGGCCAGCCAACCTGACAACCGGTCTGTCAGATCGGCGGCAATGTCGGCATCGTCGATTTCCTGCAACGCCTCGGCCACGAAGGACAGCACCAGCATATCCTGTGCCTCGCTCAAGGGCACCCCGCGCGAGCGCAGATAGAACAACGCCGTTTCGTCGATCGCGCCGGTCGTTGACCCGTGGGAACAGACCACATCATCCGCGTAGATCTCAAGCTCGGGTTTGGCAAGAAACTGCGCGTCTTCGTCCAGCAGCAAGGCCTGGCTGATCTGGTATCCATCGGTTTTCTGGGCGCCGGATTTGACCAGGATCTTGCCCTGGAACACACCCGTGGCACCATTTTTCAGCACCTTCTTGAACACCTGACGGCTTTCGCACCCCACCGCGTCATGGGTGATGAACACCGTGTCATCGTGGTGGAACGCACCATCGCCCAATGCCGCGCCGGCAACATGGGCCACCGCGTCGTCACCGGTCAGCGTGATCACACATTCGTTGCGCGTCAGCGCGCCATTGACCGTGAGGGTGAAGGATTTGAGCCGGCTTTCGCGCCCAAGACGGGCAAAGATGTGGGTGATCGCCCGGCGTTCCGGGTCGCGGCCCTGGGAACGGATGTGGTGAAAACTGCCACCATCGGCCACATCCACCTCGATCACCTGATTGAACCGGGCGGCGGCCGGTCCGTCCTCCAGGACCGTCAGCTCGGCCCCTTTTTCCACCCGCACCACATGGTGCAATATCGCGTCGGACGCCCCGTCGCGGTGCAGATAGATCAGTGCCACAGGCCGCGCCGCGCGCCCCGTGGCACGAATCACCAGACCATCTGTCGCAAAGGCCGTGTTCAGCGCAGCATGGGGCCGGGCCACCGGGGCCTGGCCTGCCTGTTCGAGGGTGCCGTACAGATCGCGCGCCCAATGGATGTCGGCGCGCATCGCGGTGTCGAGGCGGGCGATCTCGATCCCGGCAAGGCTCAGATCATCGGACGCCGCCGCATCGAACACACCGTCCACGAACACCACCTTGAGCCGGTCAATATCGTGAAACGCCGCCGCGTCATCCTCTGGGCGCACCGCCGCTGTCGCCGCCACCGGGGCGTTCAGGCTGTCGGGCGGGGTATAGCGCCAGTATTCGTCACGCCGATGCGGCAGACCCATGGCCTGAAGTCGCACCAAGGCGCCCTCACGCGCTGCGGTGGCCCAGGCCGCGCCTTCGGGCAAAGCCAAAGACGCAAGGCGCGCCGCAGTGGCATCGGATTTTAGCTTGGGCAGCGCCATCAGGCCACCTCCGCCAGAATGCCGGCGTAACCGTTGTGTTCAACCTCAAGCGCCAGATCCGCCCCGCCGGTTTTCACGATGCGCCCATCGGCCATGATATGCACGACATCGGGTTTGATGTGGTCCAACAGACGCTGATAGTGGGTAATCACCAGAAACGACCGACCCGCATCGCGCAGCGCGTTCACCCCGTCGCTGACCAGCTTCATCGCGTCCACGTCAAGACCGGAATCGGTTTCGTCAAGAATGCACATCTTTGGTTCAAGCATCGCCATTTGCAGGATTTCGTTGCGCTTTTTCTCGCCGCCCGAAAAGCCCACATTCACCGGACGCTTCAGCATTTCGGCGTCGATCTGTAAATCCTTGGCCTTGGCGCGCACCAATTTCAGAAACTCTGTCGCGCTCATCTCGTCTTCGCCGCGCGCCTTGCGCTGGGCGTTCACGGCGGTGCGCAGAAAGGTCATGTTGCCCACGCCGGGAATTTCCACCGGATACTGGAACGCCAGAAACAGACCTGCCGCGGCACGCTCTTCCGGTTCCATTGCCAGAACGTCAGCACCTTG
>JAACVA010000244.1 GCA_009992615.1 Rhodobacterales bacterium | reverse complement strand
CGCGATCTGGGTCTGCCGGCGATGGTTGTGGCCGGGGGCGCGGGCGACAATGCCGCCGCCGCCATCGGCGCGGGCGTTGTGCGGGACGGCAGCGCCTTTCTGTCGCTTGGTACGTCCGGCGTTCTGTTTGCGGCCAACAACGGCTATCGCCCCGATCCGGCCACCGCCGTGCACAGTTTTTGCCACGCAGTGCCGGGCACCTGGCACCAGATGGGGGTGATCCTGGCGGCAACCGATGCGCTGAACTGGCTGGCCACCCTGACCGGGCAGTCACCAGCAGAGCTGACCCGAGATCTGGGGCCGCTGTGCGCGCCTTCGAAAACCCTGTTCCTGCCTTATCTCGGCGGCGAGCGGACGCCGCACAACGATGCGGCGATCCGCGGCCAGTTCCTGCACCTCGACCACGCCACCGATGCCAAGGCAGCCGCGCGTGCGGTTTTGCAAGGGGTTGCCTTTGCCTTTGCCGATTGCCGTGATGCCCTGGCCGCAACCGGCATCGCGATCACGTCGGCCCTGGCGCTGGGTGGCGGCAGCAAATCGGACTACTGGTTGCAGACCATCGCCACCACCCTGAACATCCCGCTGGAGGTGCCGAAGGATGGCGATTTCGGCGCCGCCCTTGGCGCTGCGCGCCTGGGCATGATGGCAGCAACGGGGGCAGGCGTCGAAATTGCCACGCCGCCGCCCATCGCGCGGGCCGTGGCACCAGACCCCGCGCTGACCCAAGCGTTTACCGACCAACACGCGCGCTATCGCGCGGCCTATGACCTTCTCAAGGACCACTGACATGAGCTATTTCGACGGGATCGCCCCGGTAACCTTTGCGGGCACCGACAGCACGTCCGACCTGGCGTTCCGCCATTACAACCCGGACGAAATGCTGATGGGCAAGCGGATGGAAGACCACCTGCGCTTTGCCTGCGCCTGGTGGCATTCCTTTGCCTGGCCGGGCGGCGACCCGTTCGGCGGCCAGACCTTTGATCGCCCCTGGTTCGGCGATGACATGGCGGCGGCCAAGCTGAAGGCCGATAACGCCTTTGATCTGTTTGCGATTCTGGGCCTGCCCTATTTTTGCTGGCACGATGCCGACATCCGCCCCGAAGGCGACAGCTTTGCCGAAAATACCCGCAATCTGGCGGAAATGGTCGATTACATCGGCCAGAAGATGGAAACGTCAGGCATGAAATGCCTCTGGGGCACCGCCAATCTGTTCACCCACCGCCGGTTCATGTCGGGCGCCGCCACCAACCCCGACCCGGATGTCTTTGCCTGGTCGGCGGCCACGGTAAAAACCTGCATGGACGCCACAATGAATCTGGGCGGCGAAAACTATGTGCTGTGGGGCGGGCGCGAAGGCTATGAAACCCTGTTGAACACCGACCTGAGCCGCGAAGCCCAACAGGCCGGGGCGTTTCTGAACAAGGTGGTCGAGTACAAGTACAAGATCGGCTTCAAGGGCGCGATCCTGATCGAGCCGAAGCCGCAGGAGCCCAGCAAGCACCAATACGATTACGATGTCGCCACCGTTTACGGGTTCCTCAAGCGCTTCGGGTTGGAAAACGAGGTGCAGGTGAACATCGAACAGGGCCACGCCATTCTGGCCGGCCATTCGTTCGAGCATGAACTGGCCATGGCGGCGTCGCTGGGAATTTTCGGGTCGATCGACATGAACCGAAACGATTATCAATCAGGCTGGGACACCGACCAGTTTCCCGACAACCCACGCGAGGCGGCGCTGGCCTATTACGAGGTGCTGCGCGCCGGCGGGTTCACCACCGGCGGCACCAATTTCGACGCCAAGATCCGACGTCAGTCGCTGGACCCGCTGGACCTGGTGGCGGCCCATGTGGGCGGGATGGATGTTTGCGCGCGCGGCCTGAAGGCGGCGGCGGCGATGCTGGGCGATGGCGTTCTGGAACAGGCCCGCGCCGCCCGCTATGCCGGCTGGGACACATCGGACGGGCACGCGCTGTTGGGGCAATCCCTGGACGAGATCCACGATCTGGTGGTGGCGGCCGACCTGCGCCCTGAACCCCGGTCGGGACGGCAGGAGATCCTGGAGAATGTCGTATCGCGCTATGTTTGAGCAGCGGACCGGGGCTCTGCCCCGGACCCCGAGGTATTTCCGGCAAGAAAGAGATGATCAGGCCGGATCGGTGTGGGCGGGGATCAGCCTGAACGCCACGCTGGCGCGGTTCCAGGCGTTGATCGTGATCACAATGAAGGTGAGTTCGGCGAGGGATCGGTCGTCGAACCGGGCTTGGGCGACGGTGTAGGTGGCGTCGGGCACGCCGCCGGTGGGAAGGTGGGTCAGGGTTTCGGCCCAGAGCAGCGCCGCCTTTTCGCGGGCGTCAAACAGCGGTGAATCGCGCCAGACGGCAAGGGCGTGCAGGCGGGTGTCGGTTTCGCCAAAGCCTTTGGCGTGGCGGATGTGCGTGTCGACGCAGTAGGCGCAGCCGTTCATCTGCGACACGCGGACGTTGATCAATTCTCGCAATGTGTCATCAATCGTCGTATCGCGCAGGGCGCGGGTGAACGACAGCAGCTTGCGCGTCAGATCGGGGGCGGTTTTGGTATAGTCAGGGCGGCTCATGGGCTGGGCTTTCGGGCAAGGGCCGCGCTGGCGGCGGCCATGATAGGGGACGACATAACGCTTTCAGCCCAGGTTTCGGCACCTGCGGCGATTGCATCGGTGAGTTCGACATGATGGCGCAAAGAGCATTTCAGGTCTTCTTCGGAATACAGGTAATAGGTGCGCGCCACCATTGCCGCGTCTACCGCGATGCTGATCAGGGCGCTCAGCCGGGGCGCGCGGGCAGCCTCGACGATGGTGCGGTGGAACCGGTCATTGGCCCGGGCGATCACCTCGTAATCCAGCTACGATTTCGGGCGGGTGTGGCGGGAAATTTCGGCACAGGTTTCGCTCAGGGCGGCGACATGTTCTTCTGTTGCATACGTCGCCGCGCGGCGGGCGGCATATGCTTCCAGCAGGCGACGGATCTCGAAAATCTGTTCGATCTCGTCGGTTGGAAACGCCGCGACACGGGTGGTATAGCCCTGTTGTTTTTCGACGAAGCCTTCAAGGATCAGGCGCGAAATCGCCTCGCGCACCGGCGTGCGCGACAGGGCCAGATCGGCGGCAAGGCGCTGTTCGATCAAACGCTCACCCTCGGCGAGATCGCCGGTGACGATGGCCCGGCGGATCGCGACATAGGCCTGTTCGGCAGCTGGAATGCGTGGGGTTTCGGTCATCACGCCGCCTTGTTGGGAAAGCCGCCCGCCTTCATCACCATGCCGGGCACCGCGTGGCCCAGTTGCGCCTGAAGCCATTCGGCGGCGGC
>JAACVA010000012.1 GCA_009992615.1 Rhodobacterales bacterium | reverse complement strand
TTGTCGCTTTCCGTCAGGCCCTTGATGAACATGCGCTGGAAGATCACCACCACCGCAACGGGGGGCACCATCGCCAGCACCGCAAGGGCAAAGGCTTCGTTATAGTCGGGGATCTGGCTGCCGATCCACACCTGAAGGATCGACTTGATGCCCCGCATCAGGGTGTAGAAACTTTCATCGGTCGTCATCAGCAGCGGCCACAGATATTGATTCCAGCCATAGATGAACATGATGATAAAGATCGCCGCCATCATCGTGCGCGACAGCGGCACCAGAATGTCGATGAAAAACTTGAACGGCCCGGCCCCGTCGATGCGCGCCGCCTCAAGCATTTCATCGGGGACCGACCGGAAGAATTGCCGGAAAAAGAAAGTGCCCGTGGCCGAGGCCAGCAAAGGCACGATAAGGCCGGTGTAACTGTTCAACAGGCCCAGTGTCGACATCACCTGATAAGACGGCATGATCCGCACCTCAAGCGGCAGCAGGAGTGTGGTGAAGATCATCCAGAACAGCAGTGTCGCAAAGCGGAACCGGAAATACACCAGCGCATAGGCGGCCATCATCGAAAGAACGATCTTTCCCACCGCAAAGCCGATGCCCATGATCATGGAATTCATCAACATGCGCAGCCCGGTGACATCACCGGTGAACCCCCCCTTGTGGGTCAGTACCTTGCCATAGGTCGCCACAGCGTTTGAACCGGGGGTGATGTACAACCCGTTGGTGTGGATATCGATCGCGTTCTGCGTGGAAGACATGATTGCCATCACCACCGGCGCAATCAGGAACAGCGCACCAAGGATCAGGATCAGATGGTCGAATGGTTTTATGCGTTGCATCTTGTCACCCGTAATGGACGCGGCGTTCGAGAAAGCGGAATTGCAGCACGGTCAACGCCGCCACCACCACCATCAGGATAACCGATTGCGCTGATGATCCGCCGATGTCGTTGCCCTTGAACCCATCCAGATACACCTTGTACACCAGCGTGATCGGGTTGTTCGCCGGCTTGTCCTTCACCACCACGTCGAAGATCGGGAAGGTGTCGAACATGGCATAGGTGATGTTGATCACCAACAGGAAGAACGCGGTGGGCGCCAGCAGCGGCAGCGTCACATCCATGAACCGACGCCAACCCGATTTTGCGTCAATCAGTGCCGCCTCGCGCACCGACACCGGCACGGATTGCAGACCGGAGAGGAAGAAGATGAAGTTGTACGGGATCTGCTTCCACACCGAAATGATCGTTACCGCAAATACGGTATCCCAGTAGTCGATCCCGACCCGCAGGTCATGACCGAAGAACGCCGCGATATCGGTCAGCGGGCCGATGTGCATGTCAAAGAACATCATCCCGATCAGGCCGGCCACCGGCGGCGCAATGGCATAGACGGAAATCAGCAATGTCTTGTAAGTGGCCGCGCCGCGGATCACCTTGTCTGCCTTGACCGCCAGCAGCAGCCCGATGCCCAGCGACAGCGCGGTTACCACGACGCAGAAAAAGGCGGTGAAAAAGGCGGTGCCGGCATACTGGCTGGAACTCACCGCGTCGGTATAATTTTCCATGCCGACGAAGGTCGCGCCAAAACCGAACGGATCTTCGATGTAGAATGACGAGGTGACAGCCTGGACCGACGGCCAGTAGAAAAAGATCACCACGACGGCAAGCTGCGGCAGCAGGAACAGCCACGGCGTGAACGGGCGGTTGAACTGTACCCGCTTGGCGGGGTTCGGGGTTTCGGCGCTGTACCAGGCGCGCAGCCGGGAAAGCAGCGCACGGTCGGCGGCGACGGGGCGGATGGTTGTGTCGGTCACTTGGCAACCCGATCTGTGGTGAGGGGAGGGCGGCCACCGGGGCGGCACCCCGGCGCGTGCAATCCCAATGGCAAGCGGGGGCCCGGACCTGTGCCCGGACCCCCGCCGTTCAGGCAGCAGAGGCGTCAGCCAGCCGTCTTGGCAAACCGCGCCAACAGCTGGTTGCCTTCATCCTCGATGATCTGGAACGCGTCTTTCACGCTGACCTCACCTGAAAAGATGCGGTTGAATTCACGCTCCATCACTGTGCGGATCTGCGGATAGAACCCCATCCGATAGCCTTTCGACCAATCGCCGCCCTGCAACATCAGCTGTTGAATACCAACCTCGGCCACCGGCTTTTCTTCGTAATAGCCCTGGCTTTTGGCCAGTTCATAGGCGGCCTCGGTGATCGGCACATAGCCGGTCGCCTTGTGATAGAACACCTGGGTTTCGGGTGAGGTAAGGAAGGTGAAGAACCGCGCGGTGCAGGTGTTTTCCTCTTCCGGCTTGCCGGACATCGCGAACAGGGCGGCGCCGCCGATAAAGCTTTGCGTGCCCGCGCCTTTGATCGCATCCCAATAGGGCATATAGACGGCCGAAAAATCGAAATCGGCGGATTGCTGAAGGCCACCGAACGACCCGGAGGAGCCGATCCACATCGCGGATTCGCCCTGCTCGAACGGCTTCAGGTTGTCGGCCCAGCCCGCGCCGTAGAACCCGAACAGACCATTGTCGGCCCATTCCTTCAGCTTTTCGAACATCATCACCTGGTTTTCGTCATTGACGATCAGCTCGGTGCCGCCAACGGCATCATAGCCGTTGTTGTTGGTTGCGAACTGCTGGTTGTTCCGGGATTTGAAGTTTTCGACCATCATCCAGGTCAGTTGCGACGCGGTCAGCGGCAGGTAACCGGCTTCTTTCAGCGCGGGCGCGATCTTTTCGAAGTCTTCCCAGGTTTTCGGCGCTGTGACGCCCGCCTTTTCAAAGGCTTCGGTGTTGTAATACAGGATCGGCGCCGACGAGTTGAACGGCATCCCGATGAACTTGCCTTCGCTGTCGGCATAGAAGTTGCGCACACCGGCAATGAAAGCGTCGCGGTCGAATGTTTCACCCGCAGCGGTGATCAGGTCTTCAGCGGCAATGGTCGCGCCCTTGGCGGCGATTATCGTCGCGGCGCCGGCGTCGAACACTTGCAGGATGTTCGGCTGTTCGCCCGAACGGAATGCGGCGATGCCGGACGACAACGCTTCCTCATAGGTGCCGCGCGACACCGGGGTCAGGCGGCATTCGCTCTGTGCTTCGTTGAATTTCTGCGAGATCTCGTTGATCACCTCGCCGTTGCGGCCGCCCATGCCGTGCCACCAGCTGATCTCGGTCTGCGCCATGGCGGTTGAGCCGGTCAGCAGGATTGCGATGGTTGTCGTCGCGGTCTTGAACATGTCACTTGTCCCTTCAGACATTCGGTACAGGGCGACCCGTACATCTGTAATGTGACAGTTTCATTTCGGTTGGATGATGGTTTGACGACGGGACGGCGCGCCGTTTTCGCCGTTCGCCTGGGCGGCTTGGGCTGGCTGTTTCCCGGTGTGCGGCATCTGCTTTTCCAAGGTCCGGGCGACGAAAACGGTTTCCTCATCGCCCGGCTGTTTGGTTGCCGACCCTTCAGGTCAAAGGGCCATGGTTTTCAGTCGTCGATGCCGGTGGGCAGCGTGGCGATATAGTTCATCACGCTGATCCGGTCCTCGATTGAAAACGCGCGGGTGTTGATCATGGCCGCACCCGGATGGGCATTTGCGATCTTGTTGTACACCTCATCGGGCAGGTCCGCGGCCTCGGTGCCAACATAATTGTGCCCGTCGCCCGAGCCCCAATCCAACGCACGTCCATCAAACCCGTGACAGGCGGCGCATGTCGTCTGGAAAATCCCGCGCCCGCGTTCGAAATCGCCGGAACCCTGGATCACCTTGCGGGTCTCATAGTCGATGAAGACGCGCATGTCGGTCAGGCCCTTGCTGACAAAGGTGGCAACCCGCAGCATTTCTTCGTCGGTGATCATGTCCTTGGTGTACGGATGATTGGCATCGCGCAGCGTGGCCATCAAGGATTCGGGCGGCAGGCCGCTTGCCCCCATGATGCCCTTGATCCCGGTAAAGTGGCTGCCTTTGCGATAAATGCCCTCGGCGCCCTGATAATCCCAGCCATGACATTCCTTGCAACGCCAGGTGCCTTCGCCCTCTTGTTTGGCGCTGGCGGGATAGGCAGGGTTGGTGCCCTCGGGCTCGTCCCGGTCCAGCGCCTCCCACCAGTTGTCGTAAATCCGGCCACCCGCCGCCAGCGTCCATTCCAGCGATGCCACCTGCGGTGCACCGTGGACAAACATCTGCTGATTTTGCCCGTGCTCCTGCAGCCCGTTATCGCTTGCCATGGCACAAAGTGCGCTGGCTGCCAGTGCGGCACCGGCCAGCACCGCTGTGCGGCCACCGCTCCACATTTTCCCGATTGACATTAGTCACTCCCCTGTAACAACTCCCGCCAGAATATTAATAATCACGCCTGTCTCTTGACGCCATGTGGCGGCAAGAGACAGGCCATCATTCCGGTAAAGGAAAGTATTCCGGTGATGCAGCTTACATGTCAAGCTTCACGTCAACGGGTTTCCGTAATTGAACCTTGTTTCAAAGCCTTGTGTTGGCCTTACTCGTCGGGACTGCTTCGCGGGGCTCTCTGACGGGCGTTTGGTCGTTTCCGGCACATCGCCATTGCGCCAGGCGTAGAAATGGCCCCGCGCCGTGGAAACCGGCCGATAGTCGTTGGGCGGCATACGCCATTGGCAACCGGCCGTCGCGATATAGAGGGGCGCGTCGAACGTATCGCGCAAATGCGTCCTGCGGGGCCGGCCGGTTGCCCTGACTGGCGGCATCAAAGGCGCGATCACCGCCCATTCCGCGGCGGTCAAATCGCTTGCATATCTGTTGCCCGCTCGGGCATCTTGGCGGCGGGTGAGTTCGGCCCAGGCCATCGTGATCTCCGTTCTGCTTCGCAACCGAACAGAATCACAACCTGCGGAACTCACTCAATTAGTTTCAAATCAGGCTCTCAGAAATCGGCGGCTCGGCGGGTATCTTGCCATCAAAAGCCGAAGCCATGTTCTCGATTGCGGCTTTATCCAGCGCAAGCGCCAGCAAGCGCCGTACCGCCTTCGCGTCGTCCGTCTTTGGCGCCGCTGGTCCCGCGCCGACAAATCCGCCCGGGTGAGCGCAACCGCCAGACAAGCCTACATCCTTCGATGAAGGTGCGTCATCGCCGCGGCTCCAATGGAACCCCGCGAAAGTCACGGATCAAGGCCGTTGCTATGAGGTGTCTATTTCCCCGGTTTGAAGGGAGCCATTCCGGCGCGGGCCAATTCATCGGCGCGTTCGTTTTCGGGGTGGCCGGCGTGGCCCTTGACCCATTCCCAGGTCACTTTGTGCCGCTTCTGCGCCTCGTCTATCCGGCGCCACAGGTCTTCGTTTTTCACGGGCTTTTTCTGCGAGGTGCGCCAGCCGTTGCGTTTCCAGCCGTGAATCCAGCTGGTCACGCCGTTTTTCACATAGGCACTGTCGGTGATGATGGTGATTTCGCTGGGCCGCGACAGCGATTCGAGCGCGCTGATCGCCGCCAAAAGCTCCATCCGGTTGTTGGTGGTGTCGCGTTCGCCGCCGTGCAACTCGCGCTGTTTCACAATGGCGGCACCGTCGCGCGCAATCAGCAGGGCACCCCAGCCGCCGGGGCCGGGATTGCCGCTGCACGCGCCATCGGTATAGGCAAAGAGATGGGGCATTGGTCAATCCTGTGTCCGGTTCGGGGCCCATACCGCAGGGCGCGGCGATGAGCCAGAGGTGATGGGTCAGATCAGCGTGACTGACAGACAGCCCAGAACCACCACCGTCAGGATCACCCGCAGGTTCATCCACCACCCCGGCGCCAGATCCTGACGCCAGAACATGAGATCCAGCGCCAGCAGACCGGCAAAACCGAACATCAGATATATCGTCGCCGATACCGGCCCGCCACCGACGAAAAAGAACGCCCACAGCGCGGGTAACACCGACAGGGCATAACCGGTGGCCGCCACCGCGCCTCTGGCGCGGGCGGCAAAGCCCCACAGCACGCCTGACATGAAAGACAGGATCACCGTGCCATAGGCCAGCTGCACATAGGGCCCGACGAAGCGCGGCCCGATCATCCGCGCACCCCAGGTGGCCAGATCGGGAAAGATCACGCACAAGGCCCCCCAGACGAACGGAATCAGCCCGGCAAGGCCGAGAACCAGAGGCGCGGTGGGAATTGGTGTGCGGAGCATCGGGGCCTGATCCTGTTGCGTCGGGTTGCAGCGAAGGGGTGCTTGGCGAGGCTGGTTTCAGGCCGGTTCGCGCAGCACCCTTGGCACCTTGAACTCGACGTTTTCAACGGCGGTTTCCACCGGTTGCACGGTCACGTCGAAGCGGGCGCGGAAGGCGTCGATCACCTCGTTCACCAACACCTCGGGGGCGCTGGCGCCGGCGGTGATGCCGATGCTGGTGATGCCGTCCAGCGCGCGCCAGTCGATGTCGTCGGCCCGCTGCACCAGTTGCGCATAGGAACAGCCCGCCGTGCGGCCCACCTCGACCAGGCGTTTCGAGTTCGACGAATTTGGCGCGCCGATCACCAGCATGGCGTCACAGCGCGGCGCCATGGCCTTGACCGCCTCTTGCCGGTTGGTGGTGGCATAGCAGATGTCTTCCTTGTGGGGGCCGACGATGGCGGGAAACCGCGCCTTCAGCGCCGCGACGATGCCTGCCGTGTCATCCACCGACAGGGTGGTCTGGGTGATGAAGGCCAGCTTGGCGGGATCGCGCGGGGTGATTTGCGCCACGTCCTGCACGGTTTCGACCAACAGCACCTCGCCCTCGGGCAGTTGGCCCATGGTGCCCAGCGTTTCGGGGTGGCCGGCATGGCCGATCATCACCATTTGCAACCCGTTGTCGTGGTGGCGCGCCGCCTCGATGTGAACCTTGCTGACCAAGGGGCAGGTGGCATCAACGAAAAGCAACTTTCGCGCCTCGGCGGCGGCAGGCACGGATTTTGGTACGCCATGGGCGGAAAAGATCACCGGGCGGTCTTGCGGGCAATCGTCGAGATCCTCGACAAACACGGCACCCTTGGCGCGCAGCCCATCCACCACGAATTTGTTGTGCACGATTTCATGCCGCACAAACACCGGCGCCCCCCATTTTTCGATCGCCATTTCGACGATCTTGATGGCCCGGTCCACACCGGCGCAAAATCCGCGTGGCGCGGCCAGATAGACGACAAGAGGCGGCTTTGTCATGGCATCCTTCCCGGGCAGTGTCGGTCAAGAGGTACGCAAGGACTGCCGCGCCGTCCAGCCCCCGCCACGGTACTTATATCGACAGAACGCCCGATGTCAGCGCCCCCAGCACAACATATCGCGCCGTTTTGGCCAGACCCACCAACGCGACAAACAGCCACACCGGCGTGCGCATGATGCCGGAAACAAGCGTTATCGCATCGCCCATCGGCGCCCAGGACAGCAACAGCGCCCAGACCCCCCAACGGGCAAACCACGCCTCGGCGCGGCGCATCTGTTCGGGCGTTGCCGGAAACCAGCGGCGCCCGGAAAACCGCGTGACCTGCCAGCCGATGGCGAAATTCACCAGCGACCCCAAGGTGTTGCCGAGGCTTGCCACGGCAATCAACACGACAAGTGGCGCACCGCCTTGCACCTGCAACGCGGTGAACAGAATTTCCGATGGAAAAGGCAAGAGTGTTGCGGCAGCAAAGGCCACCGCAAACATCGCCACAAGTCCGCCCATCACCGGCCGGAATATGCGCCGGGTGGCGGCGCGATGTTATTCGCCCACCATTTCGCGCAGCTCATGGTCGTCCTCGCGCGGTTCGCGGGGGGGGCGGCCGATCACATCGCGCAGCTCGTCCAGTTCAATGAAATTGTCGGCCTGACGGCGCAGGTCGTCAGCGATCATTGGCGGATGGCTGCGGATGGTTGACACGACCGACACACGAACGCCGCTGCGTTGCAGGCTTTCCACCAACGGACGGAAATCGCCATCGCCCGAGAACAACACAATGTGATCGACCCGCGGCGCCAGTTCCATGGCGTCAACGGCCAGTTCGATGTCCATGTTGCCCTTGACCTTGCGGCGGCCCTGGCTGTCGGTGTATTCCTTGGCCGCCTTGGTGACCATCGTGTAGCCGTTGTAATGCAGCCAGTCCACCAGCGGCCGGATCGGCGAATACTCGTCATTCTCCAGCAGTGCCGTATAGTAAAACGCGCGCAACATCCTGCCGCGGCGCATGAATTCTTGCCTCAGCAATTTGTAGTCGATGTCGAAACCCAGCGCTTTCGCGGCGGCGTACAGGTTTGAACCATCGATGAACAGCGCCAGCCGTTCGTCCCGGTAAAACATGAAATAGGATCCTTATAAAGGTCACTGCGCTGGTTTTCGTGAGCATGGGGTGGTACGCGCAGCGTGACACAAATTCTACATAAGGTATTTACGCCGTGACGCAAGCACCCCGCAGCGACATCCACGCCGACGCCGCGTTCGTGGCATTTGGTGCGAATGTCGCCCTGGCGGGTAAAACCCTTGCCGAGGCGGTCAATCAGGCGATCATGGGCCTCGACAGTCCCGACTGTCGTCTGGTGCGCCACAGCAGATTGTTTCACACCCCGTGCTTTCCGGCGGGCACGGGGCCGGATTATGTGAACGCGGTTGCTCGCTTTGACACCGCCCTCGCGCCCGACGATCTGCTGACCCGGCTGCATAAGATCGAAACCGCCATGGGCCGGGCACGGGTGCAGCGTTGGGGCCGTCGCACGATGGATCTGGATCTGCTGGCCCAAGGCGATCTGGTGCTGCCTGACGTTGCGACACTTCGCCACTGGATGGATCTTGCGCCGGAACAGCAGGTGTTGCGCGCGCCCGACGTCCTGATCCTGCCGCACCCGAGATTGCATGAACGGGCCTTCGTGCTGGTGCCGTGGCTGGACATCGCGCCGCAATGGCGGCATCCGGTGCTGGGCCTGACGGTGGCGCAGATGGCCGCAACGCTGCCCGACGCCGATCACAGCGCAGTTCGACCGGCCGCTTCATGAAGTTGGCGGGCGTTTGTGGTTGTCAAGCCTTTTCAACATCCCTATGAAGGCGGTTCAGGCATCCTTTCCAGACTGGAGATCCCAATGGCCCGCGTGACGGTAGAAGACTGCGTTGACAAGGTTCCAAACCGGTTCGAACTGGTAATGCTGGCCGCCCACCGCGCCCGCGAAATCACCGCCGGCAGCCCGGTGACCGTGGACCGCGACAACGACAAGAACCCGGTTGTGTCCCTGCGCGAAATTGCGGACGAAACCCAGTTGGCCGATGATCTGCGCGAGCGGATGATCGAATCGCACCAGACCCAGATCGAGGTGGACGAGCCGGAAGAGGATTCCATGGCGTTGTTGATGGGCGGCGGTGCGCCGGACAAGCCTGCCGAAAACGACATGAGCGAAGAAAAACTGCTGCGCGCCCTCATGGAAGCCCAAGGGCAGCACTAATCGCGCAACGCGCGCACATGGCGGACCGGATGACCACAGCCCAAGACCTGATCGGCCTGGTCCGCGCCTATAACCCAAAGACCGATGCCAAGCTCATCGCCGCGGCCTATGATTATGGCCGGGCGATGCACGAAGGCCAGTTTCGCCATTCGGGCGAACCTTATTTTAGCCATCCGGTGGCCGTGGCCTGTATCCTGGCCGAGATGCGGCTGGACGATGCCACCATCGCAACCGCCCTGCTGCATGACACCATCGAAGACACCAAATCGACCTTTGCCGAGGTGCAGCGCCAGTTCGGCACCGACATCGCCGAACTGGTCGATGGCGTCACCAAGCTGACCAATCTGCAACTGAACAGTTCCGAGACGAAACAGGCGGAAAATTTCCGCAAGCTGTTCATGGCCATGTCCAAGGATCTGCGGGTGATTCTGGTGAAACTGGCCGACCGGTTGCACAACATGCGCACGATCAAATCCATGCGGCCCGAAAAACAGGCCCAGAAGGCCCGCGAAACCATGGACATCTTCGCCGCCCTTGCCGGCCGCATGGGGATGCAATGGATGCGCGACGAGCTTGAGGACCTCGCGTTTCAGGTGCTGAATCCCGAAGGGCGCACCAGCATCATCCGCCGTTTCATCACCCTGCAACGCGAGACCGGCGATGTGATCCACAAGATCACCGGCGACATCCAGCATGAGCTGGCCAAGGCCAAGATCGAGGCGCAGGTGCTGGGCCGGGCCAAGAAGCCTTACTCGATCTGGCGCAAGATGGAAGAAAAGGAGCTGTCCTTTTCCCGCCTGTCCGACATCTACGGGTTTCGGGTGATCTGTAGTTCTGAAATCGAATGCTATGTCATCCTGGGCCTGATCCACCAACGCTGGCGCGCCGTGCCGGGGCGGTTCAAGGATTACATCAGCCAGCCGAAATCAAACGGTTATCGCAGCATCCACACCACCGTATCCGGGCGCGATGGCAAGCGCGTCGAGGTGCAGATCCGCACACGGCAGATGCACGAGGTGGCCGAAACCGGCGTGGCCGCCCATTGGTCGTACCGGGATGGCGTGCGGGTGGAAAACCCGTTCGCCGTGGACCCGGTGAAATGGATCGCCTCGCTGACCGAACGGCTGGACAGTTCCGAGGATCACGAGGATTTTCTCGAAGCGGTCAAACTTGAGATGTATCAGGACCAGGTATTCTGTTTTACCCCCAAGGGCGAGGTGGTGAAGCTGCCCCGCGGCGCGACACCTTTGGATTTCGCCTATGCAATCCACACCCGGATCGGCGATTCCTGTGTCGGTGCCAAGGTGGATGCGATCCGCGTGCCGCTGTGGACCCGGCTGAAGAATGGCCAGTCCGTTGAAATCATGACAGCCGAGGGCCAGCGGCCGCAATCCACCTGGATCGACATCGTGGCGACAGGACGCGCAAAAACCGCGATCCGCAGGTCGCTGCGCGAAGAAGATCGCGCCCGATTCATCAAGCTGGGGCTGGAACTGGCCCGAGTCGCGTTTGACCATGTGGGCAAACGGATGAGCGACCGCGCGCTGACCACCGCCGCCCACCGGCTGGGCCTGAAGGACAGCGATACCTTGCTGGCGCGGCTCGGTTCGGCCGAGTTGAACGCGCGCAAGGTGGTTCAGGTGCTGTACCCCGAATTGGTCATCAAGCCCGGCGAGGTGATCGAGCCCAGCCGCGCCATCGTCGGCCTGTCGGCCAACCAGACGTTCCGCCGCGCCGATTGTTGCCAGCCGGTGCCGGGTGAACGGATCGTCGGCATCACCTATCGCGGCAAAGGCGTGGTGATCCACAAGATCGACTGTCCGGCCCTGGCCGAACTTGAGGATGAAACCGACCGCTGGGTTGATCTGACGTGGCATTCCGGCCCCCACGCCGCTGTGCACACCGTGTCTTTCGACATGACCATCAGCAACGACGCCGGCGTTCTGGGGCGATTATGCACCTTGATCGGAGAACAGAAGGCGAATATTTCGGATCTGCACTTCAGCAACAGAAAACAGGACTTTTATCGCCTCATTATTGATATAGATCTGAGGGATGTAGAACAGATGCATGCCGTGCGTCTGGCGCTGGAAGCCGACAGCGATGTCGCCACCATCCGCCGTCACCGCGATCTGACACGCAAACCCTGAGGCAAGAGGACCAGACACGCCGTGGTGTTCAAACGACGCACGCAACGTTCCTATTTTCAGGCCATCGCGGAGTTTTTCTATCCGCGGGGGGGCTGGTGGCGTGCGGCGCAATATATTGTGCACCGGCTGCGCCGTTTGCCCGATCCGGCCCACAAGATCAGCCGCGGCATCGCGGCCGGGGTTTTTGTCAGCTTCACGCCGTTGTTCGGTTTTCATTTCGTGGCGGCTGCCCTGATTGCGTGGATGTTGCGCGGCAATATCCTGGCGGCGGTGCTGGGCACCTTTGTGGGCAATCCGATCACCTTTCCGATCATCGCCACGCTGTCGGTGAAGCTGGGCAGCTGGATGTTGGGCGTCGCGGGGCCCGAAGTGTCGCACCCGTCGGTGGTGTCGGCGTTTTCCTACGCGTCGCTGGAGATTTGGAACAACCTCCGGGCCATGTTCACGTCCGACCCGGTGCTTTGGCACAAACTGAGCGAATTCTTCGATCACGTCTTTCTGCCCTATCTGGTGGGCGGGATCGCGCCGGGCATACTGGCCGGTTTTGTCGCTTATTTTGCATCCCGGCCGCTGATCACGGCCTATCAGAAGGCCCGCATCAAGCGGTTGAAGAAGAAATTCGCCAAACGCCGCGCAATAATCGACGCGGCCAATATCCAGACCGGCAAGACCGGCGCCCGCTGACAAAAGGATACCGCCCGCCATGAGCCACCTTACCCCCCGCCTGCGTCTGGGCGTCAACATTGATCACGTGGCGACCCTGCGCAATGCCCGCGGCGGCGTCGCGCCGGACCCGTTGCGCGCCGCGCTGCTGGCACAGGCGGCGGGGGCCGATGGCATCACCGCCCACCTGCGCGAAGATCGCCGCCACATCCGTGACGCCGACATCGACGCGCTGGTCGATGCGCTGACGATCCCGCTGAACCTTGAAATGGCCGCCACCGACGAGATGCAGGCGATTGCCCTGCGGCACCGCCCCCATGCCGTTTGCATCGTACCCGAAAAGCGTGAGGAGCGGACCACGGAAGGTGGACTTGAGGTGGCCGCAGACCAACACCACCTGCGCGATTTCATCGCACCGCTGAAGGACGCCGGCTGTCGTGTGTCGCTGTTCGTGGCCCCTGACCGGGCCCAGATCGAAGCGTCGTACGCCGTGGGTGCGGCGGTTGTCGAACTGCATTCGGGCGCCTATTGCGATTTCCACGACGCCGGTCAACAGGATGCGCGCGACGCAGAACTGGTCCGCCTGCGCGACATGGCCGCCTTTGCCCATGCTCTGGGGCTTGAGGTGCATGTGGGCCACGGGCTGACCTATGGCAGCGTGGGGCCGGTGGCGGCCTTTCCCGAGGTGCGCGAACTGAACATCGGGCATTTCCTGATCGGTGAAGCGGTGTTCACCGGCCTGCCCGCTGCCATGGCCGAGATGCGCCGCCGGATGGATGCCGCGCGGGCATGAGGCTGCGATGATCCTGGGTATCGGAACCGACCTCGCCAATATCGACCGGATTGCCGCCGTTCTGGCGCGCCACGGGGATCGGTTTCGCAACCGGGTCTTCACCGATGTGGAACAGCGCAAGGCGGCCCGCCGCCCTGACGAGGCCGCGACCCTTGCCAAACGCTGGGCTGCGAAAGAGGCCTGTTCCAAGGCGCTGGGCACTGGTCTGCGCATGGGGATCGCGTGGCGCGACATGGCCGTGACGAATCTGCACAGCGGCCAGCCGGTGATGGCGCTGACCGGCTGGGCGGCTGAACGCCTGGCTGCGATGACGCCGCAGGGCCACATGGCGGTGATCCATGTCACGCTGACGGACGATCGGCCATGGGCCCAGGCCTTTGTGGTGATCGAGGCGCGTCCCGACTGACGCGGTTCACTCCGGGATATTTGTGAAACCAAAGATCGGCAGGGGTGAGAGAGGCGCAGACTTGGCTGGCGCGCAATCTTGACTCCCCGGTCCAGCCCGCTCATGTAGCGCGGGCAGCAGGAAACAGGCGGACAGGCAATGGCAGACAAAAAAGAAGGCATCATGGAAACCGTGAAGACGGTGGTCTATGCGCTGTTGATCGCCGGGGTCTTTCGCACCCTGTTTTTTCAGCCTTTCTGGATCCCGTCGGGCAGCATGAAGGATACGCTGCTGGTTGGTGATTTCCTGTTCGTCAACAAGATGGCCTATGGCTATTCCCGCTATTCCTGTCCTTTTGCGATTTGCCCGGTTTCGGGCCGTATCTTTGGCAAAGAGCCCGAGCGCGGGGATGTCGTGGTGTTTCGTCACCCGGTCACCGGCAGCGATTTCATCAAGCGGCTGATCGGCACACCGGGCGATACCGTGCAGGTGACCGGCGGCGTGCTGTTTATCAACGGCCGCGAGGCGGTGCAGACACCGGCGGGCACTTTTGAAGAGGTGTTCGAACAGCAGGGACCGGTGGGCAACCTGCCCCAGTGTGAGAATGCCGGCGTGGGCCTGGGGGGCATCTGCGAAAAGTCACGGTTTATGGAGCAGTTGCCGGATGGACCGTCGCATCACATCCTGAACATCCGCCAGTCGCGTCTGGATGACACGCCGGTCTACACGGTTCCGGCGGGACACTATTTCTTCATGGGCGACAACCGCGACAATTCGACCGACAGTCGGGTCAGCCAGAACGCCATGGGCGTGGGATTTGTGCCATACGAAAACCTTATCGGGCGGGCCGACCGGGTGATCTTTTCCTCGGCGGGAAAATCCATGCTGTTCTTCTGGACCTGGCGGAGCGATCGTTTTTTTGAGGCGATCGATTGAGGCTGTCGGCGGATTTGCTGGCCTTTTGCGGGCGTCTGGGGCATAATTTTGCCACCCCCGATCTGTTGGTGCGCGCGGTCACCCATGCGTCGATCTCGTCAGCCACGCGGCCTGACAATCAGCGGCTGGAGTTTCTGGGCGACCGGGTTCTTGGTCTGGTGATGGCAGAAGCGCTGTTGCGCGCCGACACCGCGGCCGCCGAAGGACAGCTGGCGCCGCGTTTCAATGCCTTGGTCCGCAAGGAAACCTGTGCCGACGTGGCGCGTGACATGGATCTGGGCGCGGTGCTGAAGCTGGGGCGGTCGGAAATGTTGTCGGGGGGGCGTCGCAAAGAGGCGCTGCTGGGCGACGGAATGGAGGCGGTGATTGCCGCCGTTTACCTGGACGGTGGGTTTTCCGCGGCGCGCGACGTCATCCTGCAACACTGGGCGACCCGCATCGCCACGGTCGAGAGCGACGCGCGCGATCCCAAGACCAGCCTTCAGGAATGGGCACAGGCGCGCAAACTGCCGCCGCCCGCCTACACCGAACTGGGCCGCGAAGGCCCCGACCACGCCCCCGTGTTCACCATCGAGGCGCGGTTGTCGTCTGGCGAGGCGGAAACCGCCACCGCGACCAGCAAACGCGCAGCCGAACAAGCGGCCGCCAGCGCCCTTCTGGCGCGGATGGAGCAGACATGACCGACACACGCGCAGGTTTCGTGGCCCTGATCGGCGAGCCGAACGCCGGCAAATCCACACTGTTGAACCGGATGGTGGGGGCAAAGATTTCGATCGTCACCCACAAGGTGCAGACAACCCGTGCCCGGATCCGTGGCGTGGCCCTCGAAGGCACAGCGCAGATCGTGTTCGTGGACACGCCTGGCCTGTTCAAGCCGCGGCGCCGGCTGGACCGGGCGATGGTCAAGGCGGCCTGGGGCGGGGCGGGCGATGCCGACATCGTGGTGCTGATGATCGAGGCGCATCGCGGGCTGACCGAGGGAGTGCAGGCGATCCTTGACAGCTTGGCGGAACACACAGCCGGGCGGCCCGTGGTTCTGGCGATCAACAAGATCGACCGGATCGAGGCACCGGTGCTTCTGGCGCTGACCAAACGCATGAACGAAGCGTTTGATTTCGCGGAAACCTTCATGATTTCCGCCGAAAAGGGCTATGGCGTCGAAGATCTTCGGAAATGGCTGGCGGGCGAATTGCCGGTTGGGCCGTGGCTTTACCCTGCGGATCAGATCGCTGATCTGCCGATGCGGATGATCGCCGCCGAGATGACCCGCGAAAAGCTGACCCTGCGGTTGCACCAGGAATTGCCTTACGAGTTGACGGTGGAAACCGAAAGCTGGGAAGAAAAGAAGGACAGCAGCGTCCGTATCGGTCAGCTGATCTATGTCCAGCGCGACGGGCACAAAGGCATCATCCTGGGCAAGGGAGGCGAAACGATCAAGGTCGTGTCGCAGGCTGCCCGTGCCGAGCTTGAGACGTTTCTGGGCCGCAAGGTGCATCTGTTCCTTCAGGTCAAGGTGCGCCCCGGCTGGTTGGACGAGGCGGCCCGCTATTCCGAGATCGGGCTGGACTTCAAGGACGGCGATTGACCCCGCGCCTGACATCGCGGTTCTGGGTCGATGCCTATCTGGCGCGGCTGCGCCTGTCCGACATTCCGGCCTTTGTGGTCGCGCATGGCGATGACACGGCGGGCGCCGTTCTGGTCAAGCTGAACACGCTGGACGGGCAGGCGAAAGCATACCAGCGCCAGTTCGACATGAGGACCGACAGCCGCGCCTGGGTGGTTCTGGCCGAAGGGCCAGAGGGCGCGGTGGACGTCAGCATTGCGCGGCAGCGTGGCTTTGACGCCGACCTCTGGGTGGTCGAGGTTGAAGATCGCGCCGGGCGCCATCTGTTGGATGAGCCGGGCCTTGACGAATGATCGACTGGCGCGATCAGGGGGTCGTGCTGTCTGTGCGCCGCCACGGTGAAAACGCCGCGATCATCGAGGTGTTCACCGCCGCCCATGGCCGCCATGCCGGGGTGGTGCGCGGCGGGGCAGGGCGCAAGATGTCACCGATCCTGCAACCGGGGGCCCAGCTTGACCTGACCTGGCGCGCCCGGCTTGAGGATCATCTGGGCGCCTTTACTGTCGAACCCCTGGTCAGCCGCGCCGGTCTGATGGCTGAACGCCTTCCCTTGGCCGGGCTGAACGCCATCACCGCGCTGCTCGCCTTTTGCCTGCCCGAGCGTGAACCCCATCCGGCACTTTACGCCCATTCCATCGCGCTGCTTGACAGCCTTGGTGAAAATGACGCCTGGCCTCTGTCTTATCTGCACTGGGAACTGGCGCTGCTTGCCGAAACCGGATTTGCTCTCGATCTGACGGCCTGCGCGGTCACCGGCAGTTTTGAGGATTTGACCTATGTCTCGCCCCGCACAGGCCGCGCAGTCAGCCGACAGGGGGCCGGGGACTGGGCCGAAAAACTGTTGCCTCTGCCGCTGTGTCTGCTGGGTCAGGGCACCGCCTCGGCCAGCGAATTGCAACAGGGGTTGCAAACCACGGGGCATTTTCTGCACCGCCATCTGGCGCCGTCCCTGGGCAACCGTCTGCTGCCTGCTGCACGGCAACGCCTGTTGGACCTGTTCGCGCGGCATTTCTGATCACGGACGCGGGCAGAGTATCATTCAGCGCGAAACACCATCTCGGTTCCGGCATTGTCACTCAGGATCACGACCGAGCCTGTCGCCTCGACCCGCTTCATCTTCGCAAGCGCTGCAAAATATGCGGTTTCCTGCACCTGTGCATCGCAGGCGCGCTTCGTGCTCAGGATCGGGCCGATCTTCACCAGTGGATATTCCAGGGCCTGCGGTGCCGACCAGCGGTTGCAGGGCGCCTCGCCCAACACCTTGCCGGCCCCAGGGAAGGTGATCGTCGCACGCGCCGGAAAGGCCGCACCGCCCAGACGATCCAGAACATACACCGCGTCAGAACTCACATATTCCGAAACGGTTATCCTTGGCGCACAGGCAGCGACCAGCAGAAGAAGCAACAGATGTCTCATGCCG
>JAACVA010000243.1:3372-4923 GCA_009992615.1 Rhodobacterales bacterium | reverse complement strand
AAGGCCGACATGGTGCACAACAGTGCCACGCCGCAGATCGAGGTGAACCCCGAAACCTATGAGGTGCGCGCCGATGGCGAGGTGTTGACCTGCGAACCGGCCAGCGTTCTGCCGATGGCACAACGGTATTTCATGTTCTGATGGCTTACATGGATTCGATCATCTCAATGGGATTACCTGCTATTTGCGAGCGAATGACACCGGGCCGCCAAAGCCCCTTCCTGGGTCGGCGATGAGCGATCTGCCGCACGCGACGGGTCTGGCCGATCACGCCCACGCGGGGGACGATCACATCGCGCTGGATTACGATGGGCGATTCCTGCGCCGCAAACGGTTGGTCAGTGCGGCGGGCCGGGCCTTTCTGGTGAATTTGCCAGAAACCGTCAGCCTGGCCCATGGCATGGCGTTCAAGCTGGACGATGGCACCCGGATCGAGGTGCGCGCCGCACCCGAGCCGCTGTTGCAGGTCACCGGCGCCGCCCTTGTCCGGCTGGCCTGGCACATCGGCAACCGCCACACGCCTTGCCAGATCGCAGCCGATCACCTGCTGATCCGTCGGGATCATGTTCTGGCCGCGATGCTGACCGGGCTGGGCGCAGAGCTGTGCGAGGTCGAAGCGCCCTTCACCCCCGAAGGCGGGGCCTATGGACATGGGCGCACGCTGGGCCATGATCACGGGGATGGGCACAGCCATGGCTGACGCCGATCTGTTGCGCCTGATGCAATGGTTGTCGCCGGCGTTTCCGGTGGGCGGCTATGCCTATTCGCATGGTCTTGAACAGGGTGTCGCGGCGGGTGACGTGACGTCGCCCGAATCGCTGTGCGCCTGGCTGACCGAGATATTGGCGCGGGGTGCAGGGCTGGCCGATGGGGTGCTTTTGGGCGCCGCCCGGGCGGGGCGCGACGATGCGGCAGACTGGGCGCGGGCGCTGGCGCCGTCGCGCGAACGCTGGATTGAAACCCGCGATCAGGGCACGGCCTTTGCCTTGGCTGTTGCTGCGGTGGGGGTGTCGGTACCGGCGGGCCTGGCCTTGCCCGTTGCGGTGGGGATCGCGGCGCGCACCCTGGACCTGTCAGATGAACGGGTGATCGCCCTTTACCTGCAATCCTTTGCCGCAAACCTTGTGTCGGTCGCCGTGCGATTTGTGCCGCTGGGGCAGGCCGCCGGGCAACGCGTGCTGGCCGCATTGCACCCAACGATCCTGTCGGCGGCTACACAGGCAACGCGCCTGACCCCCGAGACCAATGTCAGCGCAGTGCCCGGTGCCGATCTGGCGGCGATGCGCCACGAAACCATGGAGGTCAGGCTGTTTCGCAGTTGAGCGGTGGATTTGATCGGGCTTGGGCGTGCCGGGCTTTTGCTAATCAATGCTGCCAAAGATGAAGGTCGTATTGCCGACGCGCTGAATGCTGGTGCCACGCGAAGTGCGCTGGGCAGGGGCCGCAGAAACGGATGCCTTTTTTGCGGCGGCCGCGGACACGGCCACTTCCCGGGCGGCGGTCGCAGAAACGGCTACCTTGTCTTTTGTTACGCTCTGTGTGGATGTTTCG
>JAACVA010000243.1:0-3354 GCA_009992615.1 Rhodobacterales bacterium | reverse complement strand
CGCAGAAACGGCTACCTTGTCTTTTGTTACGCTCTGTGTGGATGTTTCGTCGCAGGCAGAAAGCGCCAACAGCAGGGCGGGCAGAACAAATTTCATGAGTTTTCCTTACGGCTGGGCTTTTCTGCGATAGCGTCGAAAGTGATGTTAAGCTTCAAAACTGAACAAGCAATGAACGGGAACGGAATTTTGCACTTTCATCTAAGAAGGATAACACGGTGAACGGGCCTTTGCGGATAGGAATAGGCGGCCCGGTCGGCGCTGGCAAGACAACGCTTACGGCGGCGCTGTGCCGGGGAATGTCCGCCGATCTGTCCCTCGCGGTGATCACAAACGACATCTATACACGGGAAGATGCCGATTTCCTTCTGCGTGCCCAGGTTTTGCCGGGCGAGCGGATCAGGGGGGTGGAAACCGGCGGTTGCCCGCATACCGCAATCCGCGAAGATGCGTCGATCAACCTGGCTGCGGTGGCTGATCTGCGCGCAACGATTCCGGGGCTCGACGTGATTCTGATTGAAAGTGGCGGTGACAATCTGGCCGCCACCTTCAGCCCTGAATTGGCCGATCTTACGATTTATGTAATCGACACGGCGGCGGGTCAGGACATTCCGCGCAAGAAGGGGCCGGGGGTCACGCGATCTGATCTTCTTGTGGTCAACAAGGTGGATCTGGCGCCCTATGTGGGGGTCGATCGCGCGATGCTGGAAAGCGATACCGCAGCGGCACGCGGAACGCGGCCTTATGTCATGGCATCGTTGCGCGACGGTTGCGGCGTCGATCAGATCATTGCATTCATCCGCCGCGAAGGTGGGATCTGAGGCTTACCTATCGGGCACGGCTGACCGGAATGGTGATGCCTTTGGCGCGCAGGTCGGCTTCGATCTGCTCAAAGCGCTTGGCAAAGCGATGTCGCCCGGTGCGTTGGGCAATGTTGCGCACCGCCAATGCCTCAAGCACGGGGCGCTTGGCGTCGATCAACCGACCGATCAGACGGCGCAGCGCGGCCGGCTCGTCGCGCCGCACCCGTAAGGCGCGATAAAATTCGCTCGGCCGCAGATCGCCCTCCATCGCGCGTACGATCATTTCCTCCAGCAGCCGCAACTCGGCCAGGCCCGCCTCTATGTCCGACCCCATGTTGCGGCAGCGCAGCGGTTGAACCGGAGCGGCAGACAAAGCTGTGACATGGGCGCGGTCGGCGGCGTTGTTGGGATCATGCAACAGCCAGATCGCACGGGTGCCTGCCAGATTGGCGGGGGTCACGCCATAGCGGGCGGCGAAATTCACGTCTTTGGGCAGGGCAAACCGGGTGTCATCAGGCGCGCCGGGCATCGCAAAACCGACATGCGGCGCCAGCGCCAGCACCCGCGCACCCGGCGTCGTCAGCGCATAGGCCAGCGCGCCGTGGCCGCCCGACCCCTGACCGTAAAACAGGGCATCGGCAAACTGATCCAACAACGTGCCATCGACCAGCGCGTCGAAAAAGGTGATAACCTCGGGCGCGCGAAACCAGGTGTCGCCTTTCGAAACGAGGATCAGGGTTGACCAATCCATTTCGCTGGCCAGATCGTCGAACCGCGAGGCGCGGTCGGCCAAGGGGGTTTGCCCACGCTCGACCTCGAAACTGACCAACAGCGCCGGTCCGCGCCGTTTGAAGCGGATATAGTGGCGATCATTCAGCCCATAGGCAAAGGCGCCAAGGCTGGCAATATCCATCGAATCGTTTTCATCCTCATCATCGTCGAGCCGCTCAGACGCAGATTGTTCCATGGATGTCATCGCTTTGCTCCTTCCAGAGCCATTTTCGCTCGCGCTCCCTTGTTGGGTTTAATCAACAAATGGTCTGGTATTGTGCAGACAATAAGTCATAATTTGGGCTCAGGGGAAATTTCAGAACACCGGTGACGCTTCGTCATGCAAAGCGGTTCACAAAGATACTGAGTTTGATGTGTGGCGTTTCTCGCCGCAATGCGGGCATCGGTGCGGTGCAACCCCTTTCGCCGTCGCGACATGAGGTCGAGGTGATTTTGCAACGGATGTTTGAAACCGGGCAAAAGACGCAAGTCCGAGATGACGCGCATTTGGCAAACCGGCTTGGCCTCAGATGTCGGGCGGGATCAGGCCCAGGCCACGCAGATAGATACCGATGCCGGTTTCCAGCAGATCTTCCGGTGGAAAGGGCGAGGTGGTGCCGGGGCTGGCCCGCGCGAAAAGTTCGACCACGCCATGCGACAGGGCCCAGATATGAGCCGAGACCATCTGTGGCGGCGGGCGCTTGGCGGCGGGAATATGTTTCGACAGGTCGCCCGCCGCCTTTTCCAGCACCCCGCGGGCGCGTTGGGCCACGCGGGCCAGGTCGGGCGTGCGATTGATCGAGATGCCGGATTCGAACATGGCGACGTAATGCCCCGGATACCGGCGGGCGAAGGCCAGATAGGCCCGGCCGGTCGCCTCGAAGCTGGCCAACGCGGAGGGCTGGCCGCTGTTATAGGCATATTCCATCAGGTCGGCGAAGATGCCATATCCCTGCGCCGCCGCTTCGGCGATCAGATCTTCGCGCCCTTCAAAATGGCGATAGACGGCGGCGGGTGTCACGCCTGCCTGCTTGGCCGCCTCGGACAGGGTAAAGCCGGTGGGCCCCTTGTCACGGATAAGATCAAGCGCCGCATCGACAAGGGCCTGACGCAGGTTGCCATGGTGATAGCCACGCTTAGACATGCAGGCTGTCGGGGCCCCCTGTAATCGCCGGATCGGGCAGTTCGGCGGCGGCATTTTTTCCTTCATAATCAATATTTTGCAACACGGTCTGAATGCTGGCCAGGCGCGCGCGTTTTTTGTCATCTGCGCGGATTATCGTCCAGGGGGCGGTTTCAGTGTGGCTGCGCGCCAGGGTTTCGCGGATTGCATCGGTATAGGCATCCCAGCGTTTCAGCCCCTCGATGTCGATCCAGGACAGTTTCCACTGCTTCAGCGGATCACGTTCGCGTTTCAGGAACCGGCGCAGTTGTTCCTCACGGCCGACGTTCAGCCACAGTTTGACAAGGATGATCCCGTCATTGACCAGCATATGTTCAAATTGGTTCACCTGCTGAAAGAACTTTTCACGTTGTTCGGGCGTGCAAAATCCGAACACATGTTCCACCACGCCCCGGTTGTACCACGACCGGTCGAACAGCACGATTTCGCCGGCGGTGGGCAGTTGCGCGATATAGCGTTGGAAATACCACTCGCCCGACTCACGCTCGGTCGGCTTTGGCAGGGCGACGACACGGGCAACACGCGGGTTGAGATTTTCGCGCATCCGGCTGATTGCGCCGCCCTTGCCTGCGGCATCGCGGCCTTCGAACACGACGCACA
>JAACVA010000011.1 GCA_009992615.1 Rhodobacterales bacterium | reverse complement strand
CCAGGCAATGCTGGCCGATGTGCGCAACAAGGATGTCGGCCCGGCGGGCGATTCGCTGCGCCAGATCGTGACGACGATCCGCGGATTTTCGGTGTCTGAACTGGACGTGCGGCGCCAACGGTCATGGTGGGAAAGGCTGACCGGGCAACTGGCGCCGATGGCGAAATTCGCCGCCCGATTCGAGGATGTACAGGAACAGATCGACAGCATCACCGACACCTTGCTGACCCATGAGCACAAGTTGCTCAAAGACATTAAATCCCTCGACATCCTGTATGACAGGACGTTGGACTTCTATGATGAGCTGGCGCTGTACATCGCGGCCGGCGAAGAAAAGATCAAACGTCTGGACGCCACGGACATTCCCGACAAACAGGCCGAGGTGGATGCCGCCCCGGAACAGGCAGGCGTGATGAAGGCGCAGGAATTGCGCGATCTGCGCGCCGCGCGCGATGATCTGGAACGCCGGGTACACGATTTGAAGCTGACCCGTCAGGTCACCATGCAATCGCTGCCCAGCATCCGTTTGGTGCAGGAAAACGACAAATCCCTGGTCACCAAGATCAACAGCACCCTGATGAACACCGTGCCGTTGTGGGAAACCCAACTGGCCCAGGCAGTGACGATCCAGCGGTCACGCGAAGCCGCCGGGGCGGTGCGCGAAGCAAACGACCTGACCAACGAACTGTTGACCAGCAACGCCAAGAACCTGCGCGAGAGCAACCGCATCGTCCGCACCGAGATGGAGCGTGGGGTGTTCGACATCGAAGCGGTCAAGACCGCAAATGCGGAACTGATCGCAACGATTCAGGAATCCCTGCAAATCGCGGACGAGGGCAAGACGAAACGCGCCGCCGCCGAGGCCGACCTGCGCACCATGGAGGCGGAACTGAAGGCAGCCCTGTCTTCGGCCAAGGCCCGCACTTCAGGCACAGGCGATACTGCCGCCACAGCAATTCCGGGCTGAGATCATGCACAGGGGCTGGGCCATCGCCGGGGCGATTGCGGCGCTGTTGGGGGTCGCGGGCTGTGAAACGTCCCTCCCCCCCGAGCCGCCGCCGCGCCCGGCCCCACGATCCGTGCCGCCAACCGTGCAAGCCACACCACCCCTGCCGAAACCAAGGGTTGATCCAGGCCCGGAAAGCCGCGAACTGTCAGGCTATTACCAAAGAGTGCAGGACAGCTTGTTGGCACAGGGGCTGTTGCGGCGTGATGGTGGTGGTTCTGACACACCGTTCGGGCGGCGTCAGTTGGTCGAGAATTTTGTGCGCATCGCATTGTATGAAGAATACGCCACCGTCGCCAATACCCTTGTGGCCCGGCCCACGGCAAGCCGCCTGCACCGCTGGGAACAACCGGTGCGTATGCAGGTCGAATTCGGCGCCAGCGTGCCGGAAACCACGCAACTGCGCGACCGCAACGCGATCGTCGCCTTTGGTGCGCGCGTGTCGCGAATCACCGGTTTGCCGATCCGGCAGGTGACAACGGACGGAAATTACAACGTGCTTATCGTGAGCGAGGCCGAGCGTCGCGCCCTGGCCCCCCGGCTGCGCGCCATGGTGCCCGGAATCAGCGATCTGGCCGTGCGCACCGTCACCGAGATGCCCCGGTCGTCCTATTGCCTGGTCTTCGCGCTGGATGGTGCCGATACCGGCACTTATACCCGTGCGGTGGCGGTGATCCGCGCCGAACACCCCGATCTCTTGCGCCTGTCCTGCATCCATGAGGAAATCACCCAAGGGTTGGGCCTGTCCAACGACAGCCCCGCCGCGCGTCCGTCGATCTTCAACGATGACGAGGAATTCGCGCTATTGACCACCCATGACGAACTGTTGCTGAAAATGCTCTATGATCGCCGGATGCGCCCCGGTATGCGCGAGGCCGAGGCGCGGCGCGTGGCCGAAATCATTGCCGCCGAGCTGTTGGGCGGGGACAGTTGACGCAGGGCCACGGGCGGACCATCGACCGATCGGCATCCTGACCATGCCCCCCCTGACCATGCCCCTTGGCCACCAGAGCGATCCGTGGTTCTATGAGGGTGGATAAAACGCTGGGGACCGCAATGGCATTTTTCGATTTTCTCTCTGGCCAGTTCATCGACGTCATCCACTGGACCGATGACACCCGCGACACCATGGTGTGGCGGTTCGAGCGGCAGGGTCACGAGATCAAATATGGTGCCAAGCTGACGGTGCGCGAAGGCCAGGCCGCCGTGTTCGTGCACGAGGGGCAGTTGGCCGATGTGTTCACCCCCGGATTGTACATGTTGGAAACCAACAACATGCCGGTCATGACCAGCCTTCAGCACTGGGACCACGGGTTCAAAAGCCCGTTCAAGTCGGAAATCTATTTCGTCAACACCACGCGGTTTTCCGACCTGAAATGGGGCACCAAGAACCCGATCATCCTGCGCGATCCCGAATTCGGCCCGACCCGCGTGCGCGCCTTCGGCACCTATACCGTCCGGGTCGGTGATCCGGCGCGGTTCATGGCTGAAATCGTCGGCACAGACGGTGAATTCACCATGGACGAGATCAGTTCGCAGATCCGAAACATCATCGTGCAGGAATTCAGCCGCGTTCTGGCCACTTCGGGCATTGCGGTGCTGGACATGGCCGGCAACACCGCCGATCTGGGCAGGCTGGTGGCCGAGAAGATCAGCGGCACGATCACCGGCTATGGCCTGGAAATCCCGGAACTGTATGTCGAGAACATCAGCCTGCCCGCCGCAGTCGAGGCGGCGCTGGACAAGCGCACCTCGATGGGCGTCGTGGGCGATCTGAATCGCTATACCCAATTCCAGGCAGCCGAAGCGCTGGGCGCGGCGGGCGGTGCCGCAGGATCGGCGATGGCGACCGGCATGGGGGCGGGTCTGGGCATGGCCATGGCGGGGCAAATGGCACAGGTCGGCCCTTGGGGTGCCCGCCCCGCAGCGCCACCGCCACCGCCGCCGGTGGAACATGTCTGGCACATCGCCGAAAATGGCGGAACCAAAGGGCCGTTTTCCAAAGCCTCGCTGGGCCGCATGGCAAGCGACGGCAACCTGACGCGCGACACACATGTCTGGACCCAGGGCCAGGATGGCTGGAAGCGGGCCGAGGATGTGGCGGAACTGGCACAGCTTTTCACCGTGCTGCCACCTCCGCCGCCGCCCGGCGTTTGATCCGGGCCGGAGCCGGCAAAGACACCGTGGGCGCAGATCGCCCCGGTGGTGACGCCGGGATGTTGCACCGGCCTGCGCAACGGCTAGGGTTGGCCAAACCCGGAGGTTTCTTCATGGATCGGCGCGGTGCCATCATCACCCTGCACGGGACTGTCGCGGCGCTGCGCAGCGGGGCGCTGTGGCTGACCCTGACCCGCACCTTCTAAAGGATACTGTGAGATGGGCACGGCCGAACACCGATTTCCCTGCGATGCCTGTGGGTCGGACATGCGCTTTGACCCCAAACAGGGCCTGCTGGTCTGCGATCACTGCGGCAACAAACAACCCATCGCCGCCACACACCCTGCCCAGTCACCGATCCGCGAACTGGATTTCCGCGCCGCCCTCGAGGCCCGCCTGCCCGAGGCCGAGATCGAGACGACCCGCGTCACCCGCTGCCCGAATTGCGGTGCCGAGGTGGAACTGGGCACCGACACCCACGCCACCGAATGCCCATTCTGCGCCACACCCGTGGTCACCGGAACCGGAGAACACCGCCAGATCAAACCGCGCGCCGTTCTGCCCTTTGCCCTGATCGAGGATCAGGCGCGCGACGCGATGAACACCTGGCTGGGCCGGTTGTGGTTTGCGCCCAACGGGTTGCAGGATTATGCCCGCAAGGGGCGGCGGATGCAGGGCATCTATGTGCCCTACTGGACCTTCGACGCCGACACCAAAAGCAGCTATCAAGGCGAACGAGGCACGGTGTATTACGAAACCCAAACCGTGATGCGCGATGGCAAGCGGCAGACGGTGCAAGTGCAAAAGGTGCGCTGGAACCCCGCTTCGGGACGGGTGGCACGGTTCTTTGACGATGTGCTGGTGCTGGCCTCACGATCCTTGCCCAAGCGGTTTACCGATGCCTTGCAGCCATGGGATCTGTCGGCGCTGGTGCCCTATGCGCCCGAATTCCTGGCCGGGTTCCGCGCCGAAGGCTATCAGGTGCCGCTTGAGGACGGGTTTACCGAGGCACGCGGCCACATGGACGCGATCATCGAACGCGACGTGCGGTTTGACATCGGCGGTGATCGCCAGAGAGTGCATGACATACAGACCCGGATTTCCGACGTGACGTTCAAACATATCCTGCTGCCGGTCTGGCTGGCGGCATACAAATACAACGGCAAGACCTATCGTTTTGTGGTCAACGGCCAGACCGGGCGGGTGCAGGGCGAACGGCCCTGGTCCGCGATCAAGATCGCCATCGCCGTCGTTCTGGGGGCGATCGTGGCGGCGGCTGTCGGCTATGTCTATGCCCAGAACCAGTGATGGCCCGCTGGCGCGGCCGCCGCGTTAGCGATAACAGCCGGGCAGTTCACAAGAAGGAGGCCAAAATGATTCTGTGTTGCGGTGAGGCGTTGATCGACATGCTGCCATGTCAGAGTGCGGCGGGCGAACCGGCCTTTGCACCCTATCCGGGCGGTGCGGTGTTCAACACCGCGATTGCCCTCGGGCGGCTGGGGGTGGCGACCGGGTTCTTTTCCGGCCTCTCGGATGATTTGTTCGGCCAGATGCTGGTCAAAGGTCTGGCCGCCTCGGGGGTTGACAGCGGCCCGGCGCACCGGTCATCGCGGCCCACCACCCTGGCCTTTGTGACGCTGAAGGACGGCCACGCCAGCTATGCCTTCTATGACGAAAACACCGCCGGACGGATGCTGTCGCCCGCCGATCTGCCCGACCTGCACGGTGAAGCGGCGCTGTTCTTCGGCGGCATCAGTCTGGTCGTTGATCCTTGTGGCGCCACTTACGAAGCACTGGCCCGGCGCGAATCGGCCCAGCGGGTGATCATGATCGACCCGAACATCCGGCCCTCCTTCATCACCGATGAACCGGCCTATCGCGCGCGGATCGACCGGATGCTCGCAGTGGCGGACATTGTAAAGCTGTCGGATGACGATCTGCGCTGGCTTGCCGGGGCGGGCGATCTGGCCGCGCTGGCGCGCGGGCTGCTGGACAAGGGGCCGTCACTGGTCTGCATCACCGAAGGGGCTAGGGGCGCCACGGGATACACCCGGTCGGACACGGTGTTCGTGCCGTCGCAAAAGGTGACAGTGGTTGATACCGTTGGCGCGGGCGACACCTTCAACGCCGGGGTGCTGGCAGCGCTGCAAGGCGCCGGGGTGCTGACCAAGTCGGCCTTGCGCGCGCTGAACGACGATCTGCTGCGCGCCGCGCTCAGCCTTGGCGTGCGCGCCGCCGCCATCACCGTCAGCCGCGCCGGCGCCAACCCACCGCAGCGTGACGAATTGTGAGGGCCCTGTTGCAACGGGTCTCGGAAGCGCGGGTCAGCGTTTCGGGGGCAGTTCTGGGGGAAATCGGGCCAGGGTTGTTGATTCTGGTCTGCGCGATGCAGGGCGACAGCGAAGAAACAGCCGACAGGCTGGCCGCGAAAATCGTCAAGCTGCGGATATTCAAGGACGACGACGCCAAGATGAACCGGTCACTGCTGGATGTCGGCGGGGCAGCGCTGATCGTGTCGCAGTTCACCTTGGCGGCGGACGTATCGCGCGGCAACAGGCCGGGCTTTTCCGCCGCCGCCCCACCGGGCGCGGGCGAAGCCCTGTACCACCGTTTTGCCGCAGCGATACAGGGGCATGGCGTTGCCCTGGCCACCGGCCGGTTCGGCGCCGACATGCAGGTGGCCTTGGTCAATGACGGCCCGGTGACGATCTGGCTTGAAAGCTGAAACTTTCGTCGGGCCGTTAAGGCAACATTAGGGATAACCGCACTATCACACTCTTGCCCGGAAGACCCGGGTATCGGCCCGGTCGGAATGACGACACGGGCGCGGGTAAAACCGGGTGGAAACCCCGGAGGTTTCGCCCGCATCGCCCATGCGCCCCCTGCCCGAATGGCGGGGGCGCATGGCCCCCATCGCGCTCCCCGGTCGCATGTCACAACCCGTCCCGTGCGATGTTGCGCGCAAGTTCAATGATCGCCAGCCCCTGAGCGGCGGCAATCGCCTGCGCGTTGCCTGCCGCATAGGGCACCGCAATATCGAATCGGCGGGCAATCTCGCGCCGCTCGCCCGACAGCGAGGCAACGAAATATTGCCCCGCCATGCGATAATTGCCATCGGCTTGGGCCAGCGCGCGGGAAAACCGCACCTCGATCCGGGCCTCGGGCCGATCGCTCAGCGGCCAGGGTTCGGCGGCCACCTGCGCCCGCGTCAGAGACGACAGCGCATCGGCCAGCCCCTGGGTCACAGCACGGGCTGGATTGTCGGCCCACAGAAGGTTTTCATCGGTCAAAACCTCGCCATCGGGGGATTCGATCGCGATGGTTTCCAGATCGGCATAAAGTGGCAGATCGACCTGGCGCACCTCAACCGACCGAACATTGACGCCGATCCTGTCGTCGCCCGTGGTGGCCGGGACGGCATAGCGCAGCGTCGGTGCGCTGGTGCAGGCGGCAAGGGTCAGAAAAAGGACAAGCGGCAAAAACTTCATATCAACGTCCAAACAACAGGGAATTTGGGCTGCGCTCGATGGTGCGCGCCAGGGAATTGACGGATTTTGCGGCATCGCGGATGTCGCGCAGGGCCGATTTCGCCTCGCTGCCCAACTGACCGTTGGCATCATAACCGCCCACCACCGATTCGGCCTCGGCCAGAAGCTGATTCAACCGGGTGACGAGGCCGGGAAAATCGGCACTGGCCCTTGCAATGGCCGTGGCGGCTTGCTCGGTTGCGACGAGGGTGGCGTTGGCATTGCCGATCAGACCACCGCTGCGCATGTCGGCCAGCACCCCTTCAATCTGCGCCAAAGCCGCAGACAGGGCGGCGGGCACGGCTTGGGTATCGGTGGACGAAATCAGGGTGTTGGCGCTGTCGATCAGCGCCATGGCCCGCGCCGCCAGCTGTTCCAAGGGAATCTCCGCCGCCTGCGCCACCAGCGTTTCGATCTGGGCGGCGATGGCATCGGCACGGGCGGTCAGACGCGGCAGATCGGTTGCGGCGGCGTCCAGGCTGTTCACCGCCGATTGCGCCGATTGCAGCACCGGCATCAGCGCATCGGTGATCCGGCTTACAGCGTCGCGGGCCTGGGCCAGGGTGGCATCGGCTGTTGCGATCACCCCGCTGGCGCGCAGATCGTCCAGCGTGCCACGCGCCGCATCGACGGCGGCACCCAACTGCCCCGGCAAGCCCCGCGTCGCCGGATCGTCAAGCAGCGCATTGGCGCTGACAATCACCGCGCTGGCCTGCGATACCAGTTGGTCCAGAGGCAGGGCGTTGGCGCTGGTAATCAGCGCAGTCGCGCTGTTGGCCAGCGTTTCCAGCTCGGCAAGCAACGCGGGAACGCCGGTCAATGACGTGTTGGCCGACTCGATCACCGGCAGAAGCGCGGCCTGCACCTGGGCGATGGCGGTTTGCGTGCCGGTCAGCGTCGCGCTGACCTGATCCACCACGCCGCTGGCGCGCAGATCGCCAAGGATGCCGCGCGCCTCGGCCACGGTCGTGCGCAGCTCTTCCGGCAGGGCCTGAGTGGCGGGATCGCGCAACAGGGTGTCGGCGCTGGTCAGAAGAGTGGTCGCCCGGGCCAGCAAGGCATCCAGCGGCAAGGCGTTGGCGGTGGTCATCAGGGTATCGGCGCTGCGCGACACGGCTTGCAGATCAACGATCAGGTCATCGACATCGGCCACCGCCAGCGTCACTGCATTGGCCGCATCCTCGGCCGCCTGAAGCGCCGCAACCAGCCGTTCGGCGGTATCCGCGTCATTGACCGACGCCAGAAGCGCCTCGAACGAAGCAACGCCGGCCTGAAGGCCCGCCATCACCTCGGCCGCCTGATCGGGCAGCGCCTGCACCGGCTGTGATCCGACCAGCGCACGCAGATCGGCGATCAGGCCCAAAACCTCGGCCGGGGTGCCGGTGGTGCCGTCGTCGTTCAACAGCCGGTTCACGCTGTCCATGACGTTGATCGCCGCCCCCAGCAATTCTTCGATGGGCAATTCGTTGATCCGGTTGAAAACACCTTCGGCGGTGTCCGAGAAATCCGACAGATTGGCCGGAATCGACGGCAGGATCGGATAGGGTTCGCCGTTGCGGTCAATCGTGGCGGGCAATTGCGGACCGATGGAATCAGGCACCAAAAGCGCCACCTTCAGCCCCCCGGTCAGGATCGAGGCGTTCTGCAACTGTGCCCGCAGCCCGCGCGCCACGGCCTCATCCAGAAAGGCCAGCGCTTCGTCCGGGGTCGCCTGCGCCGACAGGCCCATCTTGACCAGTTGCAGCGAAAGCGTGGCCAACAGGCGCACCGCGCGGTCGTTGAATCGCGCCTCGTCCACCAGACCGGTGATGGCGGTGACGCTGCCCACGTTGATGCCTTGGAATTCGACTGCCGCGCCCGAGGACAGGCCGCTGACCGACCCTTCAAAGATCACCGCCAGATCCAGCGTCGGCCCGGCGTCGCCCCCCGAAAACACACTGTTGCGTGCTGTTTCTTCGTCATCGAACAGCTGAAACGCCTGCCCCGCGTCAACAGCCGCACCGCCCGACACGATGGTGTCGAACGCCACGCCCCCCGACACCAGCGAGGCCAGCGATGACACGTTCAGCTGTGCCCCCTGCGCCCCAAAGGAAAAGGTGAACCCCGAGGTGTCCCAAAACCGCGTTGCGGTGGTGATCAGCCGGTCCTCGGGCGCGCGGATGAAGGCATCTGCGATCACCGACAACCCATCGTCGGTCAGCCGCAGATTGGCCACCTGGCCCACCGTGATGCCGCGATACAGGATCGGTGTGCCCTCGCTCAGCCCAGAGACATTGCCGGATCGCAGGGTAATGACCAATCCCTGTTGCCCCGATGGCACGAGCGGTGCCTTGGGCAGGCCGGTGAACCGGCTGGCGGGGGCGTCTATCGTGGTATTCCAGGTGCCTTCGATGTAAACGCCCGACAAAACCGTATCCAGGCCCGACACACCCTGGGCCGTCACCTCGGGGCGCACCACCCAGAACTGGGCATCCTCGTCCACATAGGGCGCCACGGATTTGTCCAGCCGCACACCCACCAGAACCTCGGCCAGGGCATCGGAAAACCGCAGGGATTCGACCACGCCCACCGTCACATCCCGATAGCGCACATCGGTTTCGCCCACCTTGACACCGGAGGCGTTGGGGAAGGCGATCTCGATCAGCGGGCCACGGTCGTTATAGGCAGTGGCAACCACCCAGAGGGAAACAATCAGCGCCCCCAGCGGCACCAGCCAGACCAGCGAAAGACGCTGGCGCAGGGATTTGCGGGCGGGGGTTATATCGGGCGTCGGAATCGGGTCTTCGGTCTGAGTCACGGATGGCTTTCTTCTGGATTGTCCCAGATCATTCTGGGGTCAAAGCTGAGCGCGGCCAGCATCGTGAAGATGACCGAAAGCGCAAAGGTGATGGCGGCAGGGCCGGGATTGATCGAGGCAACCGCGCTAAGCTGCACCAACGAACTCAGAATGGCCACCACGAACACGTCGATCATCGACCAGCGGCCGATGAATTCGACGACTTCATACAATTTGTGCCGCGCATGGGACGACATCGATACTTTTCGCCGCAGGCTGAGCGCAAGATAGGCGATGGCGATGAATTTACCCACGGGGATCAGCACCGAAGCAATCAGGATGATCGCTGCAACCCCGAAACTGCCGTGCCGGGCAATTTCGACAGCACCGCCGATGATCGTGCTTTCATCGGTCATGAACAGCGTCCGGGTGCGCAGCATCGGATAGATGTTCGCCGGCACATAACAGATCAGCCCCATCGCCCACCACGCCCAGACCCGTTGCAGGCTGCGGGTGTGGCGTGACACCAAGGCGCTGCCGCAGCGCGAACAGAAGTCCTGCCCCATCGGCCAAACGCGGGTGCAGCGGGTGCACGCCACAAGGCCACGCGACCGGGCGGTGACGACCGGCTGATCGCTCACTTGCGGGCTTCCTTGTCCAATGATTTCCAGATCGACCAGCGGCACATATAACCGTCCTGGATCGTGATCACCACGACAAGGGCCGCGAACATCCAGAACGCCGGGCCGTAATCAACCCGCGCCAGATCAGAGATCTTGACCAGCGCAACCGCAACCCCGATCACGAAAATTTCCGCCATCGACCAGGGTTTCAGAGTTTCCGACAGGCGGAACGCCGCGATGGCACCCGGCCAGGGTGACCGGTCGAACACCACAGGGGCGAGAACATAAACCACCAGAAAGGCACGCAGCACCGGGATCAGCACAATCAGCGCCGCGACCGCCACCGACAGTGCCACCATCGGCCCATCGACAAAGGCCAGCGCGGCATCAAACACCGAGCTGGCGTTGTGCAGACCCGCTACCCGCACCTGAAGAAACGGAAAGAACGTCGCGCCCAGCATCAGGATCATCACCGAAACCGCCAGCGCGATCACCCGCAGTCCGGCCCCCTTGCGCGGCTGGATCAGCACGGTGTGACAGCGCGTGCACAAGGCCCTCTCGCCCGGGCGCGGTGGCACCGCGTGATACAGCGCATCGCATTGCGGGCAGGCGATCAATTCGGCTTCAGGCACCAAGGATGCAGACGATTCGCGGATTTTCGCTGACACTGTGACCATGGCGGGTTCATATCAGGACAATCGCCAAAGGGGCAGTCCGATTTGTCTTCTCCACCACCGCTGTGTGGCAAGACAACACACCAGGCACCCGGTCAAGCCAACCGCATGGCCACGTCGATCATCCGGTTGGAAAACCCCCACTCGTTGTCGTACCAGCCAAATATCCGCGCCATGCCGCCGGGCTGCACCATCAGTTCAGGCCCCGCAATCACAATCGATTCCGCCCGCGCCCGCAGATCGCTTGATACCAAAGGGCGGTCCGTCCAGCCGATCAGATCGCCCACCGCCCCGCGCAGCGCGGCGGCCACCGCGCCATGATCGGGCGCACCGGCCAGCCGCACCACCAGATCCACCGCCGATACGCTGGCCACCGGCACCCGCACCGCCGCGCCGGTCAGCCGCCCCGCAAGATGCGGCAGCACCACGTCGATCAGCCCCGTCGCGCTGGTCGTGGTTGGCACCAGCGAAAGCGCACCAGCCCGGCTGCGCGCGAAGTCACCGCGAGGTGCGTCGATCATCGGCTGGCTGCCCGTGTAGCAGTGGATCGTCGTCATATGGCCCTGTTCCACCCCAAAGGCCCGGTCCAGCACCGCCAGCATCGGGGCCAGCGCATTGGTGGTGCAGGATGCGTTCGACACGATCGCCTGATCGCCCAACGCCGCCTCATTCGCGCCCAGCACCACTGTCAGATCCGCCGCCGCCGACGGCCCCGAGATCAGCACCCGCCGCGCCCCGGCCAAAAGGCCCCGCTCGGCCACCGAACGGCTGTCGGCCCTGCCGGTACATTCCAGCACCATATCGACACCCGAAAGGTCCAGCGCAGCCAGATCCGCAGCGCGATGCAGGGCGATGTGCCGCCCATCCACGACAAGCGCGCCGTCGGTAACGCCAACAACGCCGGGAAACGGGCCGAACACGCTGTCATATTCAAAGAGATAGGCACAAAGGTCGGGTGCGGCGATGTCATTGATCGCCACAACCTCGATGGCCGTATCTCGCCGCGTGGTGCACAAGGCGCGCAGAATGCTGCGTCCGATCCGCCCGAACCCGTTGATTGCAATGCGCATGGCTTGCCCCCTGTTGCCCACTCCTATTGGTCCTTCGGAGGCCGGCAAGTCAACTCGGGTTTCGTGATCCGCCTGGTGCCGGGCGCTTTAGAAATCCACCTCGATCGCCACGCCTCTTTCACGCGCCAGATCGACCGCCCGTGCCGCCACGGCCAGATCCTGCAACCCCACGCCGGTTCCATCGAACAATGTGATCTCGTCGGCATTGCGCCGCCCGGCATGGGTGCCGTTGATGACAGCGCCGATCTGGGTGATGTCCTCCGCCCCGATCAGCCCCGCCGCCACGGCATGTTGTGCCTCACCGATGCTGACCGCCTGCGCCACCTCATCGGTGAACACGCTGGCCCGGGCCAGCAGCATCGCCTCGACCTCCTGCTTGCCCTTGGTGTCGGTGCCCATGCAGGCCAGATGCGTGCCGGGGGTCACCTGAGCCTCCATCAGGATCGGATCAAAGCTCGACGTGATGGAAATGATCACATCCGCCTCGGCGCCCAGCCGGTCCAGATCCACCGCCTCGAACGGCAGGCCCAGTTCGGCGGCACAGTCGGCCAGACGGCTCAGCATCTCGGGGTGGTAGTTCCAGCCGATCACCTTCTCGAACCCGCGCTGCGCCACCGCCGCACGCATCTGGAACACCGATTGATGCCCCGCCCCGATCATGCCCAGCACCCTTGCATCGCTGCGCGCCAGATGCTTGATCGACACCGCGCTGGCCGCCGCGGTGCGCAATGCGGTCAACAGATTGCCCCCGACCAGCGCCGAAACCCGCCCGGTGTCGGCATCGAACAGCACCACGGTGGATTGATGGTTGGTCAGCCCACGCGCCATGTTGCCGGGCCAGTACCCGCCCGATTTCAACCCCAGCGCCAGCGAGTCGCGGTCGAACCCGGACTTGAAGCCGTACAGCGCGTCAGCATGGCCGATCGCCTCGCGGATCACCGGAAAGTTATAGGCGCGCCCGGTGGCCATGGCGGCAAACACCGCCTCGACCGCCTCGAAACTGGCCTCTGGCGTCATCAGACCGCCAATCACGGCTTCCGGCACAATCCACATCACGTTTCCCCCGTCCAATCAAAAGGGGGCAGAGCGCCGCCCCCAGCTTCTTCTTGCAAAAAATACTCATCCTTCGGAGCGACCTCAGAAGGCTTTCCCACGGGCCGAAACGGGCCACAGCGTTTCAACCTGGCCGTTGCGCACACCGACGTACCAGTCATGGACATTGCAGGTCGGGTCGCAATGGCCGGGCACAAGGCGCAGTTTGTCGTTGACCTTCAACGCGCCCTCGGGGTCGATCACCACGCCGTGTTCGTCCGAGCATTTGACGTATTTCACGTCATCGCGGCCAAAGATCACCGGCAGCCCGCTGTCCACCGACTGGGCCTTCAACCCGGCATCGACGATGGCCTTGTCGGCCTTGGCATGGCTCATCACGCTGGTCAGGATGAACAGCGCGTTTTCCCATTCGCCGCGATCAATGCGGTTGCCGTCCTTGTCCAGGATGCGGCCATAGTCGGCATCCATGAAAGCGTAAGAACCGCACTGCAACTCGTTGAACACACCCGAGTTTGACTCGAAATAATACGATCCGGTGCCGCCGCCGCCGACGATGTCGCACTTCAGCCCTTCGGCCTTCAGCGTCTCCACCGCGTCGCGCACCATGGCGATGGCGATGTCGGTCTTTTCCTTGCGGGCTTCATAGCTGTCCAGGTGCTGCATCGCGCCCTGATAGGCCTGAAGCCCGGCGAATTTCAGCCCCGGCGCGGCGTCGATGGCCTTTGCCAGTTCCACAACCTGTGGCGTGGTCGTCACACCGCAACGCCCGGCGCCACAGTCGATTTCCACCAGACATTCGATCTGCGTGCCGTGCTTGACCGCCGCTGCCGACAGGTTGGGAATGTTGTCCATGTCATCGACACAGCAGATGGTGCGCGCACCCAGTTTCGGCATCCGCGCCAGACGGTCGATCTTTTCCGGCTGCGTCACCTGATTGGACACCAGCACGTCCTTGATGCCGCCGCGGGCGAACACCTCGGCCTCGCTCACCTTCTGACAGCACACGCCGACCGATCCGCCCAGCCGCTCCTGCAACAGCGCCACATCCACCGATTTGTGCATCTTGCCATGCACCCGGTGGCGCATCCCGTGGGATTTGGCGAAATCGCCCATTTTCGTGATGTTGCGTTCCAGCGCGTCGAGGTCCAGCACCAGACAGGGCGTCTGGATATCTGCCTCGTCCATGCCGATGGCGGCGGGGATGTCGAAGCCGACTTCGTAATCGTCGAAATTCACGTCTTTCATGACAGTTCCTCCTCAGCCCTTCATCCAGGGCAGTTTCTTCAGGTCAACATTGCCGCCGGTGATGATCACGCCCACCCGCTTGCCCCGGAACACCTCGGGGTTCTTCAGGATCACCGCCAGGGGTGGCGCACAGCTGGGCTCCATCACGATCTTCATGCGCTGCCATGTCAGCATCATCGCCGCGACGATCTCGTCCTCGCTGGCGGTCAGCACATCGGTCACGTGGTTCTTCACGAAATGCCATGTCAGCTCTTTCAACGGCACCTTCAACCCGTCGGCAATCGTTTCCGGCGCGTCATCGGCGATGATGTGCCCGGCGCGGAAGGACCGTGCGGCATCGTCGGCCTGTTCAGGTTCCGCGGCATATATCCGTACGGACGGCGCGATGGTGGACAGCGTGAGGCACGTCCCAGAAACCATACCACCACCTCCGATCGGGGCCACCACAGCATCCAGACCATCGGTCTGCTCCATCAATTCGCGCGAACAGGTGCCCTGCCCGGCAATGACCCTGGGGTCGTTATAGGGGTGCACGAAATCGGCACCGGTTTCGGCGTGAACCTTCGCGAACACCTCTTCGCGGCTGGATGTGGACGGGTCGCATTCGGTGATGATGCCACCATATCCGCGCACCGCGTCCTTTTTCGCCTGGGGTGCCGTGCGCGGCATCACCACATGGCAGGGGATGCCCCGCCGTCCGGCGGCATAGGACAGCGACAGCGCGTGATTGCCGCTGGAATGGGTGGCGACGCCGTTCCTGGCCTGCTCATCGCTCAGCCCGAACACCGCGTTGGACGCACCGCGCACCTTGAACGCGCCGGCCTTCTGAAAATTCTCGCACTTGAAGAACAACTCGGCGCCCGTCAGCTCGTTCAGATAGCTCGAGGTCAGAACCGGGGTGCGGTGGATATACGGGCGGATGCGTTCATGCGCCGCGATCACATCGTCAAAAGTGGGGATAATCATTTCGTTCAGATCCGTCATCACGCAGCCGCCTTCGTTGTCCTGGGTTTGCCCAACAGGAATGTTTTCTGTGCCGCAGCCACGCCACTGCCCAAGGTGATGTCCAGCCCCAGATCGACCATGACCATTTCCGCCGTGGCGATCCCGCTGAGCATCATGGCATCGGTCAGGCTGCCCAGATGGCCGATGCGAAACAGCTTGCCGGCAACCTCGCCCAGACCCACGCCAAACGCCATGTCATATGCTGTCGCGGCGTGTGACACGATCCGGTTCGCGTCAAAACCCGGCGGTGTCAGGATGGCGCTGACGGTATCTGACTGCACCTCGGGCGACGCGGCGCACAACGCCATGCCCCAGGCATCGACCGCCGCGCGCACGCCGGTGGCGATGCGGCGATGGCGGGCGAATACATTGTCCAACCCTTCGTCCAACAGCATGTCTGAACTGGTCAACAGCCCGTTCATCAGCCCGACAGCGGGCGTATAGGGATAGGCGTTGTTGGCATAGCCCTTGTCCATGTCGCGGATGTCAAAGAACGTGCGCGGCAGTTTCGCGGTCGCAATGCACCCCCGCGCCTTTTCGGAAAATCCGACAATGGCCAGACCGGCAGGCAGCATGAACCCCTTTTGCGACCCCGTGACGGCGACATCGACGCCCCAGTCGTCCATCCGGAAATCCATCGACCCGATTGAACTGACCCCGTCCACCAGCAACAGCGCCGGGTGATTGGCGGCATCCATGGCCGCACGCACGGCGGCGATGTCGGAAACGACGCCGGTGGCGGTTTCATTGTGGGTCGCCAGAACCGCCCTGATCGCCCTGCCGCTGTCTTCTGTCAGGATTTCCTCGAACTTTGCTGCGGGAATGCCCACGCCCCAAGGCGTTTCAACGACATGCACATCCAGACCGAACCTTTGGCACATGTCGATCCATTTGTGACTGAACATGCCATTGCGGGCGATCAGCACCTTGTCGCCGGGCGACAGGGTGTTGGTGATCGCGGCTTCCCAACCGCCGGTGCCCGTGGACGGGAAGATATAGACCGACGCACTGTCGGATTTCAGAACCTTGCGCACATTCTCGCGCACCGGGTGCAGGATGCGCCCGAAGATGGGCGAGCGGTGATCAACCGTCGGCATGTCGCAGGCCTTGCGCACCACCTCGGGAATATTGGTGGGACCAGGGATAAAAACCGGATTCTGAAAGCTCATCGCATCCTCCTCAAGACTGCTGTGCCCGTCGTAACCGCCGCACCCACACCTTGCAATTTTTTTGAAAACGTTTTTCGTTTTTCGAAAAATGTGAAAAGCCTTGCCAAATCATGGCTTTGCATTTTTCATCTGCCGAAATGCTTTATCATAATTGAAAGAAAACCTACCATGCCGCCCGAAAAACGCGCCCGGGGCCGCCCCCGCGCCTTCAACGACCAGACCGACCAGAACACGATCAAATCCCTTGATCGTGCCGTGCAGGTTCTGGAAACCCTGGCCGCCCTGCAATCGTCCACCCTGTCGGCGCTGGCCCAGACGATGGGCGAATCGCCCGCGACACTGTACCGGGTGCTGATCACCCTGCAAAATCGCGGCATGGTCGATCTGGATGACGCAGCGCAGACCTGGCACATCGGCTCGGGCGCTTTCCTGATCGGCGCATCCTTCCTGCGCCGCACCGCGCTTGTCGATGTGGCCCGCCCGTTTCTGCGGCAGCTGATGGAGGCGACGGGCGAAACCGCCAACCTCGGGGTGGAACGGGGCGATCAGGTGCTGTTCGTGTCTCAGGTCGAAACCCATGCGACGATCAGGGCCTTTTTTCCGCCCGGTTCACTGTCGCCGCTCCACGCCTCGGGCGTTGGCAAGGCTTTGCTGGCGCAATGGCCCGCAGACAGGCTGAACCGGCACCTTGCCCGCACCACGCTGCATCAGTTCACGCCCCACACCATTACCGCGCCAGACGCCCTGCGCGACAACCTCGCGCTGATCGCGCAGCGCGGCTATGCCGTGGATGCCGAGGAAAAGAACATCGGGATGCGCTGCATCGCCGCCCCGGTCACCAACGCACTGGGCGAAACCGTGGCCGGTATCTCGGTCTCGGGCCCGACCAGCCGGATGGACGTGGCCAGCCTGCAATCCATCGCCGCCCGGGTCAAGGCGGCGGCGCGCGACCTGTCGCTGGCCATGGGCGCGCGGCCGGATCCGGCGCCGTAACGCCCGCAAGCGGCGCCAGACAAAACATGTCGTGGGGCCGCAAGGCCCCTCCTTTGGATCAGCCTAACCGATGATCTCGAATTTGATCACATCGACCATGCCCCGGTCGGTGATCTTCAGCGCCGGGATGACCGGCAGCGCAACAAAGGCCAGTTGCAGGA
>JAACVA010000010.1 GCA_009992615.1 Rhodobacterales bacterium | reverse complement strand
GGGAAAAGGCGATGTCGAATCCGGCGGCCGGGGCCTGCGGCAGGGCGGCGTCGATCACGCAGAGGGCTTTGTTCAGCACCTCGGTTTCGATGCGCACGTCACGGGTTCCGGATATTGCGGTGATCGCATCGCGCAGGGCTGCGCGGGTGTCGGTGCTGGCCACGCGACCCAGAACGACGATCGTGGCGTCCGGCCCATAGCCGGTCATCGGCGGGCTGAGCTGGGTCAGTTCACCGCAATCGGCAAGGCCGCTGGCGATGTCGTCGACCATGCCGGGGTCGAGGATGCGCGGCCCCAGTTCCAGCGCCGCTTCAACGAACAGGCCGGGTGCGATGCCCGGATCGGCCAACGCAACAGTCAGCTGATCATGGATCAGGCGGCTGTTGGTCAAGCCCGAGATGATGGCGGTGTCGTTTTCGGTGCGCAGGCTGTAACGGTCAAGCGGGGTCAGCAGATCGAGCAGTGTCATCACCCCGCCGCCCCACTCGGGGTCGATGGCGCCTTGGGCAAGGGTCACGTCGGCGCTGCCGCCTTCGGGGGTAAGGCGGGCGCTCAGGGCATCGGCCATTTGCTGCGTCGGTACATGGCCGGTAGCGCGCGGCGGCGCGGCCTCGGTCCGCTCGACGCTGAGCACGAAGGGATCGACGGTGGGCAGGGCCGTGCCGAACAATCCGCCGAACCAGGCCCCGGCCCCGATGGCCAGAGCAACGGCACCGGCGGCGATCAGCCCGCCGCGCCCGCCGCCGTCTTTTCCCGGCTTCACCGGCGCGGCGTTGCCCAAGGCCGGTTGGCTTTGGGCCGGTTCCCTGGGGGCTGTGGCGCGGGGCAGGGGGGCGATCACTGTTTTTTCGCTGTCGGCCCCGGTTTCGGCCCCGGTTTCGGCGCCGCGCACCATGGCGAGGACCGAGGCCGCGTCGGGCAGACGTCTGGCCGGATCGGGATCGGTCATCCGGTCGATCAGGTTGCGCAGCGGCTCGGGCACACCTTCGGTGTTCAGCGGCTTGGCCTTGTTCTGGATCACCTCCATCGGGTTGGCGCCGACATCGGGGGCGCGGCCTCGGAACGTGGCCAGCAGCAGCGCGCCCAGCGCATAGATGTCGGAGCGCGCGTCGGCCTTGCCGGCAAGCTGCTCGGGCGCGGCATAGGCATATTTGCCCGCGAATTCATTGCCGACGATGGTTTCGGCGCCCGGATTGCTGTCTTTTGCGATGCCGAAGTCGATGATCACCGCCTCGGCCGGGTCACCGCCGCGCAGAATGATGTTGTCGGGCGACAGATCGCGGTGGGTGATGTTCTTGCCATGGGCCACGGCCAGCCCTTCGGCCACGCGCCCGGCCACGACCAGCAGATCGTCGGCCGACATGCCGCCGTGTTTCAGCTTGCGGTCAAGGCCCACGCCATCGACATAGTCCATGACCAGGAAAACCACGCCGGTGTCCGTCCGCTGGTTGTGGTAATAGCGCACGATCGCGTCGTGGCGCACCTCGCGGATCGCCTCTTCGCGGGTCATCAGCGTGAGAAAATCATCGTTGCCGGAAAATTCGCGGCGCAATGCCTTGAGCGCGACGGGCTGCCCCGAGATTTCGGACCTTGCGCGGTACACCTCGGATGTGCCGCCGCGCCCCAGAACCGCCTCGATTCGATAGGTGTTGTTCAGGAGATCGCCGACCCTGAAGATCGCGACGCCCTGCTGCCCGGTCATCGCCGGGCCATCCTGTAACGTGACGGGTGGTGCACGGTCAGCCAAGCACCTGGAATTCAACCCTGCGGTTCACGTCGGCGCGCGGATCTTCCGGCGTCAGCGGCACCTCTTCCCCTACGCCAACGGCTTCGAGCCGGTCGGGGCCGATACCGCAATCAGCGACCAGAAACCGTTTCACCTCTTCCGCGCGTAAACGCGACAGGCGTTGGTTGTAATCCTCGGGCCCCGAAGCATCGGTGTGGCCGAGGATGCGGAACGCGCCATCGACGGCCTGCATCGCGCCGCACATTGCGGTCAGCTTGGGCTTTTGATCGGCGCGCAGGGCTGCGGAATCAAAATCGAACGAAATGTTGATGTTGATTTGCGCCTCTGCCGGCATGATTGCAATGTTCGATGGTGTCACCTCGGTGGGCGCGGCGGTGGGTTGCATTGTCGCATCGACCACCGGGGCGATCGACAAGCCGCGGGTTTTTTGCGCGGCAAAGCGTTTGATGATCTCTTCCTGGGTCATCTCGGCGCCTTGGGCGGCTGCGGTTTGGGCCAGCGGAACGACGCCAGCGAGGCCCATAACGAAGACAAGAACAGAGCGGTGCATGGCAAGTTTCCCTCTGAGGTTCGGAATTGACCCTAGGTTAGCGGGTTTGGTGGCCGCTGCCAATGACAATGGGTTGAAAAAGCGGTGCGCAAATCCAAACGATGCGGTCATGTTTGACACGGCGCCGGGCGTAGCCCAAGGTTTGTCACGGGTTGAAGGGCCAAACCATGCGCGCCACGATTATCGCCATTGCCGCTGCCATCGTGTTGCTGGCCGCAGGGTTGACCTGGTTCGCGGTGACGTCAATGGCGCCGACGCGGGCCGACCGCCCGGCGGGTGGCTTCGGCTCGGATGTCGGGACCGGCACGGCGGTGGACAGCGCCGCGCGCATCGAGATCGAATTCATGCGCCAGCAGATCGAAGAATTGCAGGACGAGATCGCCACACTCGACAACCGGATTCAGCAGCTTGAACAGCGGCCCGTCCCGGGGCCCGGTTTTGCGCCGCCAGCACCCGGTGACATGGGCCTGGGCGGTGCGACGGGGCCAACCGCACCCACCGGCCCGAACGACATTATTGATGCCTATGCCCAGGTGGTGCTGATTGCCAACCGTCGTCAGGTGAACGGCAAGATCAACGTTGCCGGGCCGCGGTTTCTTGAGGAGTTTCTTGGCCGGCCCCGTGAAAACCTGTCAGACAACTGTGATCCGATGACCAACCCCAAGCTGCGCGCGATGTTGAAGACCGAAAACGTGGGGCCGATTCGGGTCAGTATGCTGGAACCGGCGCTGGAAAGTCTGCGCCGGGTGTTCGACAATGTCCGCAACGCCGACCCGGATCTTTACGCCCGGATCAACACCGCCGGGTCGCTGTGCGTGCGCCAGATCCGCGGCACGCGCGGGCGCACCAGCACACATTCCTTCGGGCTGGCGGTGGATCTGAACATCGATGGCAAGCTGGACACGCTGGGCGATGGCAAGACCCAGCTGGGGCTGACCATTCTTGCCGATTTCTTCCGCACCGAGGGGTGGGTCTGGGGCGCCGCGTTCAGCCGCGAGGATTCGATGCATTTCGAGGTCAGCCGTCAGCAGCTTGAGCAATGGCGCACCGAGGGTCGTATCTAGAGGCGGCCACTGTCACAGAATTGAATGGCCAAGCGCCGGGGCAGAGGCCAAACTGTCATGGCACTGCCGCGATGATGGAGATGTCACATGAAACGTCTGGTTAAACGTCTGGTTGTTCTTGTCCTGTGCGCCCTGCCTTTTCCGGCGATGGCGAGCGAGCGGATCGCGCTGGTGATTGGCCTGGGCGCCTATCAGACGGTGCCGGCGCTGGACAATCCGGTGAACGATGCGCGGGGTGTGGGCGAAACGCTTGAACGGATCGGGTTTGACGTGACCACCCTGATCGACGTGCCGGGCGAAACGCTGCGCGCCGAGGTCGACGACTTTGCCTTTCGATCCGAGACTGCGGATCTGGCGCTGATCTACTACGCCGGTCACGGGGTCGAGGTGCAGGGCGAGAATTTTCTGATTCCGATCGACGCCGACGTGGCCAGCAACCGCGACATCCAGCGCGTCTCGCTCAGCCTGAACGATTTGCTGGCGGCGGTGGACGGGGCGCGCAGGATGCGGGTGGTGATCCTGGATTCCTGCCGCGACGATCCGTTTGGCGGCGCGCTTGACCTTGACGCGCTGGCGCAAAGGCCCGCCGCCACCCCCGGCACGCGCAGCACGGGGGGCGGGCTGGCGCCGCCGTCGCCAGATCGGGGCACACTGGTTGCCTTTGCCGCGCGGGATGGCCAGGTGGCGCTGGACGGAACAGGCGCGCACAGCCCGTTCGCCCAGTCGCTGATCGATGCCTTGCCACAACCTGTTGAAATATCGCTGATGTTTCGTCAGGTGCGCGACGCTGTGCTGCGCCAGACCGGCAACCTTCAGGAACCCCACACCTATGGGTCGCTGTCGGGCACGCCGTTCTTTCTGGCCGGCGATCAGGTGCAACTGGCCAGCTTCGATCCGAACACCGCATGGTCGGAAATTCCGCGCGATCAGGAGAGCCAGCTGGCCTCGCTGGCCGAGACGGGCGACACGCGCTCGATGGTGGGGCTGGCCTATATGCGGCTGAACGCGGCCGATCCGCGCTATGCCCCCGAAGATGCGGCGGCGCTGCTGGAACGCGCGTCGCGGGCCGGATCGGCCGAGGCGCAGTTTGAATTGGGGCAGTTGTACGAAAAGGGGCTGGGCGTGGCGCAGGACCAGGCCCGCGCGCTTGAGTTGTACCGTGCGGCGGCGGATCAGGGCTTTGCCGATGCGCTGAACGATCTGGGGTTCATCCATTTCCAGGGGGGGCTGGGTGTGGTGCGCGATCCGGCCGTCGCGCTGCGCTATTTCGAGCAGGCCGCCGATTTGCGCCAACCCCAGGCGATGTACAACTTTGCCGCGTTGATAGATGACGGCGCGGTGCCGGGAAAAGGGCCGCGGGATGCGGCAAAATACCTGTACCGTGCCCTGCGCACCGGTGCCGAGGACGTGTTCAACGTGGTGCGCGATCACCCTGACCAGTTCAAGCCCGAGACCCGCAAGGCATTGCAGGAACGACTGCGCGAGGTTGGCTTCTACACTTCGGTCATTGACGGCGATTTCGGCGCGGGCACCCAGAGGGCGATTCGCGCCGCCTATGGTTTGGCCGAGTGAGTTCTGTGCGCCGCAGCTGAACGCGGCTGGATCATGGCGGCGACGATGGCGGGCAGGGCGGTGAAATCGTCAAACGCATGGGCATGGGGCAGGGTTTCGACCGCCGCCTTGCGATAGCCTCGGGTGAACAACGCAAAGGGCAGGCGGGCGGCGTCGGCGGTGGCGGCGTCAACTTCGCTGTCCCCGACATACAGCACCGGCCCGCCGCCCAGGGCACCGTGGCAGGCCAGCAGCGGGGCGGGATCAGGCTTGCGCACCGTCAGGGTGTCACCGCCGAACACCGCGCCGAACCGGTCGCCCAGCCCGAAATGGTGCAGCACCGCGCGGGTCGGCGCCTCGGGTTTGTTGGTGCAGATACCCAGGGTGTGACCGGCCGCGGCCAGAGCATCCAGCGTTTGAAGAACGCCGGGAAACAGCGTGGTCAGGTGTACCGCATCTTCATAAAGTTCAAGAAATTCGGCCAGCATCGCGGGATGCAGATCATCGGCCAGCCCCCGCGCGGCGATCATCCGTTGAACCAGCACCGACGCCCCGTTGCCGATGAACCCCGTCGCCTCGGCCAGATCCATCGGGGCGGCCCCGTGGCGGGCCAGCACGGTGTTGCCGGCGGCGCGGATGTCGGGCGCGCTGTCGATCAGCGTGCCGTCCAGATCGAAGATCACTATTCCCATGTCTTGCCTTTCCATCTGATCAAACATCCCATTTCCGGCACCTGTTCGGTTTGGGCGATGGCCGATTTTGGCACCTTGGTAATGACAAGAGTGCCGTTTTTTGAAGCAGCATAGCCCAATCTTGCGGCTCATCCATCGGTCGCAGGCCGCCGAAAACCGGCAGCTTGCCATATAGATGCGCCGGCACAGGGGATATTTCCACGCTGTATACGCTTTTCATGCAGGAAAATTGTCTGAATCAAGCGGTTGGGCAGGCAAAATCGGCCTTTGCGCTGTCCCTGCAGGCCGATCGCCCGAAGTGCGAGAGCTGTCCTCAGAAATCCACCTGTATGCTTGCCAAGCCGAATGGCATCCGTTTTACTCGTGCCAAGCCTGGTGCATAAAAAACGGGCGACACACAAGGAGATTGAGGTGGCATCCACCCAAAGCGCATCCGCGTTTGTCGAATTCGACCGCGTCCAGAAAAGCTATGATGGTGAAACTCTGGTCGTCAAGGATCTGAACCTGTCGATCGCCAAAGGCGAGTTCCTGACGATGCTGGGGCCGTCCGGGTCGGGCAAGACGACATGTCTGATGATGCTGGCGGGGTTTGAAACCGCAACCCACGGCGAAATCCGGCTTGGCGGGCGCGAGATCAACAACATCCCACCGCACAAGCGCGGGATTGGCATGGTTTTTCAAAACTATGCGCTGTTTCCACACATGACGATCGCCGAGAACCTGTCCTTTCCGCTGGAAGTGCGCAACATCGGCAAATCCGAGCGGGAAGAAAAGGTGCAACGCGCCCTGAACATGGTCGAGATGGGCAGCTTTGGCGCCCGCCGCCCCGCGCAACTGTCGGGCGGCCAGCAACAGCGTGTCGCGCTGGCCCGCGCTTTGGTGTTTGAACCGGCGCTGGTGCTGATGGACGAACCGCTGGGCGCGCTGGACAAACAGCTGCGCGAAACCATGCAGTTCGAGATCAAGCGCATCGCCGACGATCTGGGTATCACGGTAGTCTATGTGACCCATGATCAGACCGAAGCCTTGACGATGTCGGACCGCGTGGCGGTGTTCGAGGATGGCCGCATTCAGCAACTGGCGCCGCCCGATGAGTTGTACGAACAGCCGTGCAACAGTTTTGTTGCGCAGTTCATCGGGGAAAACAACACGTTGGAAGGTGTTGTCGAAAAGATCGCGGGTGGGGTCGCGCTGGTCAGGCTGGACAGTGGCGAAACCATCGACACCGTGCCCGTCAACGTGTCGCGCAAGGGTGAACGCACCCGCGTGTCGATCCGCCCGGAACGGGTGGAAACCGACGCCGAAAGGCTGGGCGCCGATGCGCACACCCTGAAGGCCGAGGTGCTGGAGTTTATCTATATGGGCGATACGTTCCGCACGCGCCTGCGCGTGGCCGGACGGGACGATTTTGTGGTCAAGACCCGCAACGCCCCCGACCGCGCCCGCCTGCATCCCGGACAGGTGATCAAAATTGGCTGGCTGCCGCAGGATTGCCGGGCACTGGACGCATAAGCGCACAGTCGCGTGTCCGCCGACGGGCGCGTTGACAGGAAGGGGGCAGAAGGCCCGCGAGGCTCCCTTCACCGTAAAAATTGCGGGTCATCAAGGGAGTATTGCATGAAACTGAAAACCATTCTTCTGTCCACGGCGCTGGGCGGCGTCGCATTTGGGGTTGCGGCACAGGAAGTGACCGTGATGTCCTGGGGCGGTGCCTATACAAAGAGCCAGGTAGAGGCATATCACAAACCCTTCACCACCGAGACCGGTATCAAGGTGAATTCGGTCGACGCCGACAACCCGGCCACCCCGATCAAGGCCCAGGTCGAGGCCGGCAATGTCACCGTTGACGTGGCGGACGTGGAATATTCCGACGCCATTCGCCTGTGCGATGAGGGTCTGCTGGAAGTGATCGACCTGTCGATCCTGCCGCCCGCCCCTGATGGCACCCCGGCCTCCGAGGATTTCATCGAAGGCGCGCTGAGCGATTGTGCGGTGGCCAGTATCGTTTGGTCCACGATCTATGCGTACAACACCCGGAACGTCGACGGCTCGCCCACGACGATGGCCGATTTCTTTGATGTCGGGAAATTCCCGGGCAAACGCGGCCTGCGCAAATCGGCCAAGGCGAACCTGGAAATGGCGCTGATGGCCGACGGTGTTCCGGCATCCGGGGTCTACGCCTTGCTGGAAACCGACGAAGGCGTCGACCGCGCCTTTGACAAGCTGGACACGATCAAGAACGATGTCGTCTGGTGGGAGGCCGGCGCGCAGCCGCCGCAGCTGTTGGCCGATGGCGAGGTGGTGATGTCCACGGCCTATAACGGGCGGATCTTCAACGCCGCGGTGGGCGAAGGCCAGCCGTTCGAGGTGGTCTGGGATGGTCAGATCCTGGACTTTGACCTGTTCGTGGTTCCGCGCGGGGCCCCGAACAAGGAAGAAGCCTTGAAGTTCATTGCGTTTTCAACCGATACCCAGCGGCTGGCCGATCAGGCCGCCTGGATTTCATACGGCCCGGCGCGCAAATCATCGGGCGAAAAGGTGGGCCTGTTCAACGACGGCAAAACTGAAATGGCGCCGCACATGCCTACGGCCAAGGCCAACCTGACCAACGCTCTGGTCAACAACTTCGAGTTCTGGGTCGACCGTGACGCCGAACTGAATGAGCGTTTCAACGCCTGGCTTGCGCAGTAAGCCGAATGTGTGACGGCGCGGGATCAGATCCCGCGCCGTCACTACGTCGCACAGGGGGACAAAATGGCCAACATCACCGCGGACCTGACGCCATCCAAGGCAGACACCCGTCTGACCACCGCCGACGGTAAACCGTTGAAAGCCGCGCTGGCCGCCGCCCAGTCCCACGCGAAGCGGCGCGCGTTTTTCCTCGTTCTGCCTTTGCTTCTGTTTATTCTGGTCACCTTCGTGCTGCCGATCGGGCAAATGTTGCACCAGTCGATGTACAACCCAGGTTTCACCCTGCACCAGGACGTGATCAGCAAGGTGAAGACGCCGATCATGGTGAACGTGCGCAACTGGTTTGACACCAACCCGCCCGGCTCCGAACCGGACGAAGCCGCCTATGCCGCTTTGGCCAAGGATTTCCTGCTGCTTGATGAGTTGCGCGCGGCGGGGTCGGTGGGCACACGGGTCAACTATGACCTGTCGGGCACCCGATCGCTGTTCACCAAAACTGCGCGCAAAGCCGACAAGCTGGAACCGCCCTACAAGGCGGCACTGCTGGAGGTCGATGAGAAATGGGCCAACCCCGAGGTCTGGGCGGTGATGCGCGGCGCCTCATCGGCCTATACGATCAATTTCTATCTCGCTGCCGCCGATCTGACCCGTGACGTCAACGGCGAGATCGCCAGCGTACCCGACAACCGCGCGCTTTATGTGAAACTGTTCATCCGCACGCTGTTGCTGTCGGTGCTGATTACCTTCCTCACCTTCATCCTGGCCTATCCAGTGGCGCATCTGCTGGCCACGCTGCCGCTGCGCTATTCCAACCTGCTGATGATCTTCGTGTTGCTGCCGTTCTGGACATCGCTTCTGGTGCGCACGACATCTTGGATGGTGCTGTTGCAGTCCCAGGGGGTGATCAACAACGCGCTGGTGGCCAGCGGGGCCTTGGCCGACGATAACCGCATCCAGATGATGTACAACCAGACCGGCACGGTGATCGCCATGACGCATATCCTGTTGCCGTTCATGATCCTGCCGCTCTATTCGGTCATGCGGCCAATCAACCCCAGTTATGTGCGCGCCGCGCGCAGCCTCGGCGCCACCTCTTGGACTGCCTTTCGCAGGATATATTTCCCGCAGACGATCCCCGGGATCGGGGCAGGGGCCTTGCTGGTGTTCATTCTTGCTGTGGGCTATTACATCACGCCGGCGCTGGTTGGCGGTGCCGACGGGCAATTGATCAGTAATCTGATCGCCTTTCACATGACACGGTCGCTGAACTGGTCGATGGCGGCCGCGCTGGCCTCGATCCTGCTGGGCGGCATCCTGATCCTCTACTGGTTGTATGACCGCCTGATTGGCATAGACAATCTGAAATTGGGATGACCATGGGCTTTTTCTTGCTGAAAATACTCAATTCCCCCGCCCCACAGGAGCGCTGAACCATGGCCCTGCCGAAACACGCCGACCGGTTGGAACGCATCTGGCACTACATCTATCTTGCGATCTGTGTGCTGATCTTTCTGTTCCTGATCGCGCCGATCCTCATCGTGATCCCGCTGTCCTTCAACGCCGAGCCGTATTTCACCTTCACCGAAAAGATGCTGTCCTTCGACCCGACCGGGTATTCCCTGCGCTGGTACGATCTGTTGCTGACCTTCGGCATGGCCGATGCCACCGCGCCGCGCGACGGATCCTGGTGGTCCGATGTCTGGGCCAATTCGGCCTGGATCGGGGCAGCCCGAAATTCTTTCATCATCGGGTTCTTTTCAACCATCCTCGCCACCTGCCTTGGTACACTCGCGGCGCTGGGGCTGTCGCGGCCGGAAATGCCGTTCCGCCGGGCGATCATGGCGATCCTGATTTCGCCAATGATCGTTCCAATCATCATCACTGCCACGGGGCTGTTCTTTTTCTACTCGGCCACCGGGCTGGCCAATTCCTATGTCGGTATCGTCATGGCCCACGCCACCTTGGGCATTCCCTTTGTCATCATCACCGTCACCGCCACGCTGGTCGGGTTCGACCATTCGCTGACCCGCGCCGCCGCCAGTCTGGGCGCCAATCCGACGACGACATTCTTCAAGATCACGATGCCGCTGATCCTGCCGGGTGTGATTTCCGGCGCCCTTTTTGCTTTTGTCACCTCGTTCGACGAGGTGGTGGTTGTGCTGTTCATCGCCGCGCACGACCAGCAGACGATCCCGCGCCAGATGTGGAACGGCATTCGCGAACAGATTTCCCCGGCGATCCTGTCGGTGGCGACGATTCTGGTGTTCGTGTCCATCGCGCTTTTGGCCACGGTAGAGGTGTTGCGCCGCCGATCCGAAAGATTGCGGGGTATCTCGCCGAACTGATGCGTAGCCTGCCACGATTAGGATAAATTTCACCTGTTTCGGAAACAATCGTCGCCATGAGGTGGAGGATTCGATGGCGGAATATGGAATTTATATTCAGAACAAGGCGCAGGTTATTGTCAGCGGAGACAAGTCGCTGGATGGCATCACTCAGGGCGACGGTTCGCATCTTGTGGGGGAAACGATCACTCTGGGCGCGTCCCCTTGGAACCGCATTGCGGTGCATGACAACGACACTGCGTTTCAGGACAATGATTGCACCCAGGTTCTGGACGGCGCGCAGATTGTTGATGGCGTGACCTATGTCGGGGGCACCAAGGTTGAGGCCGAGTATTCCTTTACCGTGACCGACGGCGATCAGACCTGGACCATGGTTGCGTTCAACGTCAATAATTCACCCGTAGCCTGCAGCACGATCGAAGGGGTTGCGGTGCTGGGCGGGCCGGGGGGCTTTCCACCGTCTGGTGTTCCCTTGACCGTCACACAGGCGTTTGAAGGGCCGAATTTCCAGGCGTCCAGCTATGCCACTCCGATCTGTTTCGTTTCCGGAATGCGAATTGATCGGCCCGGTGGCACCGTGGCGGTCGAAGATCTGCGCGCCGGTGATTGCGTGCGCACCCTGCATGAGGGGCGGGCGCGGTTGCGCTGGTGTGGCGCGCGGATATGCCGTGCCACGCAAGACACCGCGCCGATCCGTTTTGCCCCCGGCGTGCTGGGCAATGACGCAGCGCTGCTGGTGTCGCCGCAGCACCATATCCTGGTAAGCCGCCCAATGGCCGCGCTGCTGTTCTGCGCTGCTGACGTTCTTGTGCCGGCCAAGGCGTTCGTGAATGGCCGGACGGTGACGCAACAGGTGGGCGGGATGGTGCGCTATCACCATCTGCTGTTTGACCGGCACCAGATCGTCGTCAGTGACGGCGTGGCCTCGGAAAGTTTTCTGCCCGGCGCGTCGTCGCTGGCCAGCCTGACGTGTCAGGCCCGGGACGAAGTTCTGGCACTTTTTCCGCGCTTGCGCAGCACACCGGGGGCCTATGGGCCGGCAGCCGCGCCGATGCTGCGGACATTCGAGGCGCGGGCCCTGTTGGCGGCGTGAGACGGTTCAGTGCAGGATCAACAGCCAAAGCCAGACGGTGACGATGGACAGAGCCGTGCCGACCAGCACACCCGACGCCGCCACCCGCCGCGCCGCGCCATACATGTCGGCAAAGATATAGGTGTTGACGCCCGGCGCCATCGCCGCCGTCAACACCGCCGCGCGCAAGGCGTCGGTCGACAGGCCGAACGCCTTGCCCAGGCCGAAGGCCACGGCAGGGTGCACCACGAGGGAGCAGCCGCAGACCCAGAGGATCGCCCGCATGTCGCCTTCGGGGCGATAGCGCACCAGCGCGCCGCCCAACCCGAACAATGCGGCGGGAAGGGCGGCGCGCACCATCAGATCCAACGCGCTTTGAAAGACGTCGGGCAAGGGCAGGGCCGTGAGATTGGCGATGAATCCGAGGCCGATCCCGATAACCAGCGCATTGCGGAACATGGCGCGCACCACCTTTTGCGCCGTGGCCAAAGGCGCGCCGCCGGGGTTGCGCACGATCTCCATCACCGTGACGCCGACGGCATAGCAGAACGGCGCGTGCACCGCGATGATCGCATAGTTGAATCGCAGCGCCTCGGTGCCGAAGGCCCGCTCGGCAATCGGCAAGCCCAGCAGGACCGAGTTGGAGAACAAACCGCAAAACCCGATCGCAACACAATCGTCCCAAGGGCGGTGAAACAGCAGTCGCGCGCCAAGGAATCCGACACCAAAACCGCTGAGCGCCCCCAGATAGAAGGCGCCCAGCAAGGCGGGCTGAAACTCCTGCCCCAGATCCAGCCCGGCAATCGCCTTGAACAGCAGGCAGGGAATCGCAAAGTGCTGGGTGAATTTCATCAACCCCTCGACGCCGGCGTCGCTGAACAATCCCCGCCAGACGGCGAGATAGCCAAACCCCATCACCAGGAACACCGGCAGGATGACGTCGATCAGTGCCTGCATGGGCGGGCCTTCGCGCTTGCGGCGGCGGGCGGAGCCTCCGGCGGGAGTATTTGGGCAAAGAAGAAACCCAAGGCGGCGGTCACGCGGCAGGCAGGGTCAACACCATCCCGTCATGGGCTGGGGTGACATGGGGCGGGGTTTCGGCCTCAAGCGTGGCGTGGTCCAGATCGACATGCATGTTGGTCAGGACGGCGCGTTTCGGTTTGACGCGGGCGATCCAACCGAGGGTGCGGTCGAGGTGGGCGTGGGATGGGTGGGGCGTGCGGCGCAAGGCATCGACGATCCAGATGTCGAGATTTTCGAGGTGCGGCCACGCGCTGTCCGGGATTTCAACCACATCCGGCATATAGACGAGACCGGCAATCCGAAAACCCAGCGCGTCGATGTTGCCATGGTGCACGGTGAACGGCGTCAGGGTAATGTCGCCGCCGGCACCGGTGATGGTGATGGGGCCATCAATTGTGTTCATCTCGCAGATCGGCGGATAATTGGAACCTTCGGGCTGAACGAAGACATAGCTGAATCGCGCCAGCAGATCCCTTTGTGTCGGCGCATCGGCCCAGACCGGCAACCGGGCGCAGATGTTGAACCCGATCATCCTGAGGTCATCCAGCCCATGGACATGATCGGCGTGGGCGTGGGTATAGACCACCGCATTCAACGTCCCAACACCCGCGTCCAACAACTGTGCGCGCAGGTCCGGCGACGTGTCGATCAACACCTGTGTCGTGCCGTCCGGCCCGTCCCGTTCGACCAGCAGTGAACACCGGCGGCGGGCATTCTTGGGATTGGTCGGGTCGCACTCCCCCCAGTGACCGCCAAGGCGCGGCACCCCACCGGACGAGCCGCAGCCGAGTATCGTGAAGCGATAGGTCACGGGCGCCACGCGGCGGCCTTGGCAAACAGCCGATCAAAATTGGCCTCGGTCGCGGCGGCGAATTCGGCGTAGGGCAGGGCGAACAGATCGGCCGCCTTTTGTGCCGTGTGGGCGGCGAAGGCCGGCTCATTGCGTTTGCCCCGGTGTGGCGGCGGGGCGAGATAGGGGCTGTCGGTTTCCAGCAGGATCCGGTCCAGCGGGGCGGCGGCAAAGATGGTGCGCAAATCCTGCGATTTCGGAAAGGCAGTTATGCCTGACATCGACAGATAGAACCCCAGGTCAAGCGCCGCGCGGGCCAGGGCGGGGCCGCTGGAAAAGCAGTGCATGACGCAGGAATAGGCGCCGTTGGCGTGTTCTTCGGCCAGAATGCGGGCGATGTCTGCGTCGGCATCGCGGGCGTGGATGATCAGCGGCAGACCGGTTTCGCGCGCGGCGGCGATATGCAGGCGCAGGCTGTGCTGCTGCACCTCTTTCGACTCGGCGGTATAGTGGTAATCCAGCCCGGTTTCGCCGATGCCGACGCATTTCGGATGATGCGTCAGCGCGATCAACTGGTCCAGTGTGGCCATTGGTTCGGCGGCCACGTTCATCGGGTGGGTGCCCATGGCGAAGAACACCGGGGCCTGGGCCTCGGCGATGGCGCGCACCTGAGGTTCGTGGCGCAGGCGGGTGCAGATGGTGACCATTCGCGCGACGCCCGCTGCGGCGGCGCGGGCGATGATTTCGCCGTGCTGGCCGTCGAAATCGGGAAAGTCGAGGTGGCAATGGCTGTCGGTGATGCGCGGTGGGGTTGTCATGGGGCCTCGGTGCGGCGCAGGATCCGCGCCGCCGTCTGATTTATCGTCAACCCCATATCGAGGATCAGCGCGGAAGGGTCAAGGTTGACAGCCCGAGCATGGGCCGACCGGGCCGACAGGGACTGTTGCAGATCGGCCCAGGTGCGGGCGGCGTCGGGGTTTGGCGCCAGGCGGTGCAGCATGTCGCGTTCACCGCGCAGGATGTCGATTGCGGGGGGCAGGCCGGCGCCGGTGCGTGCCAGCCGGGCCAGCAGCGTATCCAGCAGCCGCAGCGTCAGGTCCAGCCGTTCTGCTGCGGCGCGCCCGGTCATTGTGCCGGCCAGCGCCAAAAGCGCCGGGCGATCCATGTCAGGCGCGCCACCAACAAGCCGGGCAAGGGTGCTGTACAGCTTAAGCCCGTCGAGGTGCAGCAGGCGCAGCGCTTCGCCGACCGAACCGGCGGCCAGTTCGCCCAGTGCCTCGGGTGTTTCGATCGGCTCACCGCTGTGGGCCAGCGCCGTGGCCAGATCCGGCGGTGCCAGTGGCGCACAGCGCAGGGTGCGGCAGCGCGACCTGATGGTGGGCAACAGGCGCGATGGTGCATGACTGACCAACAGCAGGGTGCAGCGGGCGGGCGGTTCTTCCAGCAGTTTCAGGATTGCGTTGGCGGCGTTGGTGTTCATCTCGTCAGCGCTGTCCACGATCACCACGCGCTGTCCGCCGCCGGGCGCGGAGAGGGCGAAAAAATCTTTCAGCTTGCGGGCCTCGTCCACGGTAATGACAGTTTTCAGCACCTTTTTCTTGTCGTCCCAGGCGCGGCGCAGCAAGAACAGACCCGGCTCGGCCAAGGCCATCATGCGCCGGGTGACGGGGTGATCGGCGGGTGTGTCCAGGCTGTCGGGCGGATCGGCGGCGAACATGCCGCCCGGATCTGCCGGTTGCGACAGCAAAAACCGGGCGATGCGCCAGGCCAGTGTCGCCTTGCCCACGCCCAAGGGGCCGGTGATCAGCCAGGCATGGTGCAACTTGCCCCGGCGATAGGCGTCAAGAAACGCCGCCTCGGCCGTTGCCTGCCCCAGCAGGTGCAGGGTTTCGCGGGGGTGGGCGACCCCTTCGATCCGGTCAGCTTCGGGCAGGGCGTCGTCAGCCATGGGCGGGCGGCGGCAACTTCGGGCGCAGCCGGGTCAGCACACGGTCGGCCACGGTGGCGGGGGTGCCTTCGCCGTCAACGGTAACGATGCGGGCGGGAAATTCTTGCGCCAAGGCCAGAAACCCGGCGCGCATCCGGGCCTGAAGCGCGGCGCCGAAGCTTTCGAAGCGTTCCTCGCCGGTTTGGCGCGACAGGGCGCGCGGCAGGCCCAGGGCCGGGTCCATGTCGATCAGGAAGGTCAGGTCGGGTTCAATTCCGATCATCAGGTCGTGCAGGGTGTCGACCATCGTCCGCAAGTCGCCCCGCGACAGGCCCTGATACATCCGTGTGCTGTCGGCATAGCGGTCGGATATCACAACCTTGCCTGTGGCCAGGGCCGGGCGGATTGTGCGTTCCAGGTGGTCACGCCGCGCGGCGGTGAACAGCAGGATTTCCGATTCTGGTGACCAGCGGTCGGTCTCGCCTTCCAGGACAAGGGTGCGAATCTGCTCTGCCCCCGGACTGCCGCCGGGTTCGCGCGTAAGCACGACATCGTGGCCTTCGGCGCGCAGGGAGGCGGCCAGCAGGCGCGCCTGCGTGGATTTGCCCGACCCGTCGATTCCCTCGAAGGTCAGGAACAGGCCGGGGTTCACCGAGCCTCTGCCGCCTGGGCGGCAACTTCACCCATCAGCTTTTTCGCCGCAAGTCTCAAGCGGGCCAGAAAACCTGCAGGCCCCACATCGGCGTCGGCCAGAAGTGCAACCCGCGCATCGGGCAATCCGTCCAGCGTGATGAGGAGTTCGCCCAACTCTTGCCCGGCGATGATGGGTGCCTCGATCGGGCCGGTAAACAAGGCGTTGCCGCTCAGGCGCTCTTGGTGCAGTGCGGGCACCAACACATTGATGTCCTGCGCCGCCACCAGCCCGACCTGCGGCTTCAGGCCCAACCAGACATCGGCACGGGTGATTTCCTGCCCCTTGCGAACAATGGTTTTCTGGACGAACTGGCGAAACGCCCAGTTGACGATCCGCTCGGCTTCTTCGGCGCGGGCGGTATTGCTTTCCAGCCCGGTGATGATGAAGACGATGCGCCTGTCACCCTGGGCGGCCGACCCGGCCAGGCCATACCCGGCCTCTTCGGTGTGGCCGGTTTTCAGCCCGTCGGCGCCGTTGCCCAAGGCAAGCAGCGGATTCCGATTGAACCGGTTTTGTGGTGCGCGCCCGTCGAACGGAAATTCTTTCTGGGCAAAATAGCCATAATATTCTGGAAATTCGGTGATGAGCCGGGCCGCGAGGATGCCCAGATCGTGCATACTCATCCGGTGGCCCTCTGCGGGCCAACCGCTGGCGTTTTTGAAGGTTGAATTGGTCATACCCACCGCCTCGGCCCGTTGGGTCATCATCCGGGCAAACGCCTCCTCGGTGCCGGCCAGACCTTCGGCCACGACCACACAGGCGTCATTGCCGGAATTCACTACGATCCCCTGGATCAGCTGTTCAACCGTGGGCCGGTCGCGTTCATTCAGGAACATGGTGGAGCCGCCCATTTCGCGGGCCCGGGTTGATACACCAAATTGTGTGTCCATGTCGACGCGGCCATCGCGCAGCGCCTCGAACAGCATGTTCAGCGTCATCAGCTTGGACATCGAGGCGGGGGGCAGGGGCGTGTTGGCGTTCTTGCTCAACAGAAGGGTGCCGGTGGTCAGGTCATAGACCCATGCCGCCGTCGCCCGCGTTTCGAACGCCGCCCTAGCGGGCAGCGCAAGGCCCAGCGCCATGGCAAGAACAAGGCAGAGGCGGGTGATCAGGCGGTGTGTCATGGTGGCGATCCTGCGGTTGGGTCCGCGCGAGGGGGCGCGGATCTGTCGGTCAGTTCCTGGTGAAATACGCATCGTTGAAGCCCAGCGTCTTTGCCTTTTTCAGCAGCGCATTACGCTCGGCGGTGGTTGCGGCGGGGCCGACCAGCACACGGTAAAAGGTTTTGCCCTTTGTGGATTCGGCGCGCACGGTCGGGGTCATCCCGGCCCCGCGCAAGGCGGTGGCGGTGTTGTTGGCGTTCGCCTCGACGCTGAAGATGCCGATCTGAAGAAACGATTCCCCTGCCGTGGCGGTGCGCGGGGCCGATGCGGCGACGGGTT
>JAACVA010000009.1 GCA_009992615.1 Rhodobacterales bacterium | reverse complement strand
CCATGCGTGATGACCTGATGGGTGGTGTGCTGGCAACGGCGGTCGCCGCCCCTGTCGTGATCGTCTGCTGTGGCGGCGGCGGGGTTCTGCTGACCGGCGCGGTCGGCGGCTGGCTCAGTGGGCTTGGCGGCATTGCGGCACTGATCATCGCGGCGGGTGCCGCGCTGGTGTGGCGCAGCCTGCAGCGGCGAAGGGGCGATGACGCCCGGTTCATTGATCCGGCTGACGCGAAGGAGATATTCCATGGCCAGTCCTGACGAACGCACGTTGCTCGGCATCGGGATCGTCGGCACTGTTGTCACCGCACTATGCTGTTTCACGCCGGTGCTGGTCGTGGCTCTGGGGGTTGTCGGCCTTTCAGCGGTGCTGGGCTGGATCGACTATGTGCTGTTTCCGGCGCTCGCCTTCTTCATCGCGCTGACCATCTACGCCGTCTGGCGCCGACAGCGGCTCATAAGAAAGAATGGATAATTCGATGAAAAATGATTGTTGCACACCCGCCGGCGATTTCGACCTTGCCGTGATTGGCGCCGGGTCGGCTGGCTTCTCGGCGGCGATCACCGCGGCCGAGGGCGGCAAGCGCGTGGCGCTGATCGGCCATGGCACCATCGGCGGCACTTGCGTGAACGTGGGCTGCGTGCCCTCCAAGACAATGATCCGCGCTGCCGAAGCGCTGCACGGTGCGAGGGCCGCTCGACGGTTTCCCGGCTTGCAGGGTGAGGCGCGGGTTGATGATTGGGCGGCGCTGGTCGCGGCCAAGAACGATCTGGTCGGGATGCTGCGGCAGAAGAAATACGCCGACCTGCTGCCTGGCTACGATGGTGTCACCTATATCGACGAAGGCGCGGCGCGGCTGGTAGAGGGTGGTGTCGACGTCGGCGGGCGCAAGATCACTGCGCCGAAGGTCATTGTCGCCACGGGCGGCAGGCCCGCTGTGCCGGAAATCTCGGGAATCGACGCGGTTGCGGTGCTCGACAGCACCGCGCTGCTGGATCTCAAGACCCTGCCCGGAAGCCTGATCTTCCTTGGCGGCGGATATATCGGCGTGGAACTGGCGCAGATGATGGCCCGCATGGGCGTTTCTGTGACGATTGTCTGCCGCTCGCGCCTGTTGCCGCTGGCGGAGCCGGAGGTCGGTGCGGTCCTTACCGATGCGCTGCGTGCCGAAGGCGTGACAATCGCGGATGGCGTGGCCTACAAATCCGTACGGCAGGGCGACGACGGTGCGATCCTGACGGTTGCGCAAAATGGCGAAACCCGCAATCTGACTGCCGATTATCTCGTCCTGACCACGGGGCGCAGGCCAAACACCGAAGGGCTCGGACTGGCCGAGATGGGCATCGACACCGATGCGCGCGGCGCCATCCGGGTGGGCGACGACATGGCCACGACTCGCCCCGGAATCTATGCGGCGGGCGACGTGACCGACCGCGACCAGTTCGTTTACATGGCCGCCTATGGTGCCAAGCTCGCGGCCCGGAACGCTGTACTGGGCGGGACCGAACGCTATGACAATGCCGCGATGCCCTGGGTCGTGTTCACCGATCCGCAGGTGGCGGGCGTGGGCCTGACCGAAGCTCAGGCGATCAAGGCTGGGTTTGATATGAAAACCAGCGTTATCAGCCTCGACAACGTGCCCCGCGCTTTGGCCGCACGCGACAGGCGGGGGTTGATCAAGTTGGTGGCAGATGCGCAGACCGACCGTCTGCTTGGCGGCGTGATCGTGGCACCGGAAGGCGCGGACAGCGTTCAGACACTGGTCATGGCGCTTAAGTTTGGTATGACGACCAAGGCTCTTGGCGAAACGATCTTTCCCTACCTTACCACGGTCGAGGGACTTAGGCTGGCGGCGCAGACCTTTGATAAGGATGTGGCGAAGCTTTCATGCTGTGCTGGGTGAGTGACCAAGCCAGACACCCCTAGCGGCATGAGATGATGACAGCGGTCAGCCTTGGTGCTGACCGCCGATCCCCTCGAACATCGCGCGCAGATCGACAGTAGACCGATTGCCGATATCGGCGAGGTTTTCGTCAAGCCAGCGGGTGGCAGTTTCGCGGCCAATGTCGCGCAGCTTGGTCAGAAACGCCCATTCGACATTCATCTTCGACGAAGCGCCAAGCGGTTTCAGTTCAAGCTGGTTCTCGACGACGTGTACCCGCACCTGACGATAATTGTCCGCAGACAGTTTTCCCTGCCGGATAAGCCGATCCACAAAGTCGATGCTGCGCAACTCCTTGAGCAGGCTGCCGTTGAAGCTGATCTCGTTCATCCGGTTCTGAATGTCCTGCGGCATCTTGGGCGCGCCCTTGCGTTCGATCGGGTTGACCTGCACCACGACAATGTCGTCGGTCCCTGTCTGGCCGTGAAAGGGAAACAGGGACGGGTTGCCCATGTAGCCGCCATCCCAATAGGGTACGCCGTCGATCTCGACCGCTTGGTAAAGATTTGGCAGACAGGCCGACGCCATCACCATGTCAACAGTCAATGCCTCGCGCGGAAAGACCTTGACCTTGCCGGTCTCGACATTGGTCGCCGAGATATAAAGCTTGAACGCAGTGCACTTGCGCACCATCTCGAAATCAATACTTTCTTCCACCAGATCGCGCAGCGGGTTCATGTTCATCGGGTTAAGCTGATAGGGTGACGCCAACCGCGAAAGTGCGTCCATCGCGTGATACATGGGATTGTTTTCCAGCCCCCAGTTGCCGGTCAGCACGTCGTAAGGCGTGCGTTTAAGCGGGCTGTTCTTCGCGCCGTCGCTCATGGCCTGCCAGAAGTTTTCGAGGGCTGCGCGCGCCCCGTCAACGCCATCACGGGTAAAACCATCGGCCAGCGCCACCGCGTTCATGGCCCCCGCCGAAGTGCCGGAAATTCCAGCGATCTTCAGCCGTCCGTCTTCGAGAACTCGGTCGAGAACGCCCCAGGTAAAAGCCCCATGCGCGCCGCCACCTTGCAAGGCAAAGTTCACGAGTTTGGGTTTTTGTGCCATGTGATCGGCCCTTTTCAAGTGTTGCTATGCCTGACGCCTGCGCGCGATCAGGCACGATAGTCGTGAACGATTCGCCCGTAGGGCAGCGACAGGTCGGCGATGATATGCTGGCCCTCGATGATGCGGCGGACCGGCAGGTCGGCCACCGGCGCATTGACATGCGGCACAAGATGCAACCGCGCCCGGCCGCGCCAGAAACCTTTGACGGTGACGTCAGTCATCTCAAATGCGACAAGCTCGGCAATGCGCGGCCCGCCGGTGACGCAAGGGATCAGCTTGAGGTTCACGACCGTCTTGGTCAATTTCTTCGCACACTCGACCGGATCGTCACAGGCGTTTTCGTGTTTGTAGACCATGGTACCCATCGCCACCCGCTGCCCGGCATAGTTCAACGTACCGGTGAGCGTGTCTTTTTCCACCCGCAAGGACGGCTCGCCCCAGCGTTTGGGAAAGCCCCAGATCTCGCGCCCCGCGGTGATCGGCGGTTCGATATTGAGAAACATCATCGCAGTGTAGTTGACCGGTTTGCCGTCCAGCAGGCAGGGGATGACAATTCCAGACTCCTGATACGCCCCAAAGCCAGAACTGTCTGGCATGTTGATCCACTCATAGACCACGGTGTCCGACCCGTCCGGCTCCAACGGCTCGGGCACCATCGCCCTGATCGCCTCTGGATCCGTCACATAGACGATATTGAAATATTCGCGGTCGATGAATCGATACGGGCCGTGGGGATAACTGGGGTTACCTGGCGGCATGCCGGCGAGCGACAGAATGTCGGTCTTGTTCATGGTCTGATGTCCCTTGATTGTTGATCTCAGTCCATCCGCCAGCCGTGGCTGACCACGATGCTTTGGCCAGTCAACGCATTGCTGGGGAAGCTGGCAAGGAAAAGCGCGGTATGCGCCACATCCTCGACGGTGGTGAATTCCTTGTCCACCGTCTCGCCCAGCATCACCTTGTTGACCACATCCTCTTCGGAAATGCCAAGATCCTTGGCTTGTTCCGGAATCTGCTTGTCCACCAGCGGTGTCTTGACAAAGCCGGGGCAGATCACGTTGGTGCGCACGCCCTTTTCGCCGCCTTCCTTGGCAATCGTGCGGGCCAGCCCCATCAGGCCGTGCTTGGCCGCCACATAGGGCGCCTTGAGCGCCGAGGCTTCCTGAGAATGGACCGAGCCCATGTAGAGGATAGTGCCCGACCCCTGCTTGTACATCTGTGGCAACACGGCTTTTGACGTCAGGAACGCGCCGTCAAGGTGAATCGACACCACTTTGCGCCATTCGTCAAAGGTGAACTCCTCGACCCGTTTAACCATCTGGATGCCGGCGTTTGACAGCAGAACGTCCACCCGGCCGTGCGCGTCGATCACCTTGTCAACGCCGCGCTGCACCGCGCCCTCGTCGGTCACGTCCATATCCACGCCCATGTGCCCATCGCCCAGCGACTTTGCCGCTTCGTTCGCCGCGTCGATGTCGATATCGGCGATCACCACTTTACCGCCCGCAGCGGCAAAGCGTTTGGCGATTTCCAGGCCGATGCCGCTGGCACCCCCGGTGATGATGCAGATCTTGCCGTTAAGTTGCATGGTGCTGTTGCCTTTGCGAAAAATGGGAAGGGACCGATCTTTCTTTTTTTGGAGAAGAACGGCAAAACGGATCGATCTTTTGAAAGTCGCATCGAACCGCACGCAAGGTGTTCAGGCCGTCAGGCGACCGCGGATCGGATAGTCATTGTCACGGATAAACTTCAGCCCCTTGGCGAGGCCGGCGAGATCCGGTCTTGCAAACGGCGCGTTCGAGATATCCACGACCTGAAGCAGTCCGTCAGCGTTAATCACGATCACGCCCGGCTCAGCGAAGGGACGGTCGGTTTCTTTCTCCGAGCGCGGCTCTGAGACATAGAGGCCAAGCATCTGCATCTGATCGACGGTCAGCCCATAGCCGACCGGAAACGACACGCCAATCTCGTCGGTGAAACTTTTGGCGCGATCTTCCGGGTCACCGGATATGGCAACGACACCAACCCCTGCCTTGGCAAAATCGGGGGCTGTGCGCTCAAGCTCGGCAAGGTAGGTTTTGCAGATCGGGCAATGTGCGCCACGATAGAACACCACCATCTGCCAATCGTGATCGCCCATAGGCGCCCCGAGGTGCAACTCACCACCGCCAAGCCGTGGCACTTTGGTTTCGGGAAGGCGCTCACCGGATTTGGGTTTGTTTGTCATAGTCGTTTCCTGTTGTTCGTCTGCTGAAATTCAATGCCGGATTGCTGCGACACTGCTTCGAATCCTTGGAAAAGCAAAGCGCCAACGATACGGTTACTGTCCATTGTGCCAACATTGTGATTGCTCGCCGGGTTCAAGCACGGCCACTGCGAAAAGCCGGTGCGGATCGGTGGGAAATTCCGAGATCCGCCATCCGGTCTTGGTCGCCATGTCATCCGCGCCGCGCTGGCTGTATTTGTTGCTGCTGTCGGTGTGGATCCTCTCACCACTGCGAAACTGAATGCTTAATCCGTCGAGGAGGACGGTCTGCGCAGCGCGACTCACAAGGTGCATTTCGATACGAGAAAGCTTGGCATTCCAACGGGCCTGATGGTCAAAGCTCTTCGCGTCTAGATTGGCCCCGGCCTCACCGTTCAGGCGATGACGAAGATTGCGGTTGAAAACGGTGGTCACTTATTCAGTGTCGTCATAGGCGCGGATCAGTATCTCAGGATATTTCACGAGATCCACACAGAGGGAAAAGGCCGTGATGCCTTGCCGATTCCTGACGCGCCGGAGCAGATTTTGCGCCTCAACCAGTTCCAGGTTGCCAATTGTCGATCCGGGGGAAAATGCCACTTTGGGCGTTCTCCCTATTGCGGGCGGCAGTTTCATATCTTGCAGAAAATCTTCGACAAGCGGCAAAATCGTCAGATCGGGATAAACACGTTCGACATCCCTCGCAGTGTACTAAAGAAACTCGCCCGACGCAGAGGTGGTCACAGGTTTCAGACCCATCGTTTGGGTGGATCGCATCACGATAGAAGTGATCCACAATGAAGAAACGAAAAAACCATTCGCCTGACTTGACCGCAATAATTCAAGAGTGTCCTGTTTTGGCGCCTGATGGATTGTTGGCAGCCTTTACCATTTCAGGAGCGCACGGCTGATCTTCGCCTTGATTTTGGATCGGGCGCGAATGGCACGCCGTCAAAAGCCAGTTCGCGATCATGTTCGAAAAGCGCCTCCCAAGGGCGCAACAAAATGAACGAGAGCGAAAGATTCTGCACAGTCTCACCAAACGCAGCGGTGATGCAAGCCTTGATCGCAACTGTTGATCGGCAAAAGCGAGCCTGGAGCCAATTGCATGGCGCAGTTTCCTTGTCACTGGCCATAAAAGACTTGCCGTCTTTCCAGCCATCAACGGCAAGCGCCCCAGACCCTGTCACGACAGGATTTGTACCGATCACGAATGGTGTCGTCGTCCTGGTATAGTAATTTCGCGATCTGCACGCAGCTGTCGCCAACATCAAGCAGTGGGATCGCGTTTGCCCCCCCGCGCAACGCCATGGTCTTTGCGCTGACCGCGCCCGCACGCCTCAAGGACCAGTCGTTCCGCTCGGGAAATATAATCCGCCCGGATCATTGAATTGCCTGAACCTTTCCAAAACCCAAACGTGAATTCGCCTCAGCAAGAACTCCGAGTATACCAAGTGCAATCTTCTGGACCAGGAACGCAAAGTAGCGCTGTCAGGATTGGGCGATCTGTTTCACGGCATCGAAATCGTGTCGGACAAAACCCCCGAACGCTATGCTGCGATCTTTGCCCGCCATACCAAGGGGGCGACAAAAACGATGACGGCGCGGAATTCGTTGAAATCCTGTGGCTGCCGGTGCTGGATCCGGGCGGCTGGGGCGTGCATGTGCCACACGGGGCGCCTTGGGCGCGGGAACAGGCCAATGCACCGCAAAACCATCCGCGATTCCGCGCCATCGACTCATTGAGCCGGATTATTGGCCTGACCCGAGCCCTGACACAAGGTATCTTTCAGATGTACACGGTCCTATTGAAACATCTTGGGGGTATCAAACACCCGCGCCCTACATCTTGAGGTTTCAGATGAGAGACCAAGCAAAAGTATCTGAAATTAAGGTGTTTTATGCCAAAGCATTTCATGCTATTGTTCAGCCTTAAGCGGATCAGGCGACAGATCTGGCCGCGTGAGGCAGAAAAAGGCAGTGACCGTGGGAACACGAATGGTATCGCTTGTTAAGGCAGGCCTGATAATCACGACCATTTTCCTATTCGTTGTGCCCAGTATGGCACGACCCGCCCCCTATGCGGCGATGGTGATGGATGCCCGCACCGGCGAGGTGCTGCACGCGACCAACGCCGATACACGGCTGCATCCCGCATCCCTGACCAAGATGATGACGCTTTACGTCGCCTTCGAGGCAATCCGCAGAGGCGAGATCAGCCTCGACACCCAAGTGCGCGTTTCCAAAAATGCCGCGTCCGAACCGCCATCAAAGCTGGGCCTGAGGGCCGGCGAAAACATTGCCTTGCGGCATCTGATCAGAGCGGCGGCGATCAAATCCGGCAATGACGCCGCCACCGCGATCGGCGAGGCGGTCTCGGGGTCGGAGGCAGCTTTTGCCGACCGCATGACGCGCACGGCCAAAGCGTTGGGCATGACGCGCACGACGTTCAAGAACGCCAACGGCCTGACTGCGGAAGGCCATCTTTCGACGGCTCGCGACATGACAGTTCTGGGGCGTCGGCTGCTGTTTGACTATCCACAATACTATAACCTGTTTTCACGTCAGTCAGAAAATGCCGGCGGGCGGATCGTCAGAAACACCAACCGCCGATTGCTGGCCGACTATCCCGGTGCAGACGGCATCAAAACCGGATACACCAACGCTGCCGGGTTCAATCTTGTGGCATCAGCCGTGCGCGGCAACGAACGGGTGATTGCGACGGTGTTTGGCGGCCGATCGACGGCGTCGCGCAATGCCAAGGTGGCTGAATTGTTGGACCTTGGTTTCAAACGCGCGCCCAGCAATGCCCCGATCAAGGCCCCTGCCCCGCCCGCCCTTGTGGCAGCGGTGCCGGGCGACGCCACGCTGAAAGGCAAGACAATTCGTGTGGTAATGGCGCCACAGAAATCTCTGCGCCCACAGCCGCGCCCCGGCCATACCGCGGCCCCCGTGGTAATCGCCGCCCTTGCCCCCGAAAAGCCCCGCGACGAGGCTGCACCCAACAGCCTGCCTGCCAGCCTGATCGTCGCCGCCGCGCCGGTCCCGCCACCGCGCCCGGAAGATCTGATCGCGGCTGCACCAGAAGGAACACCCGGCGCGCTGAAACTTGAGGTGGTCACCCGCGTTTCGACGGCAGGTGGTCGGCACTACGGCATCAACGTTGGAAAATATGCATCGCAATACGAGGCCGAGCGTGTGCTGCTGAAAACAGCCCTTGTCGAAATCAGCACCCTCGACGAGGCGCTGCGCAAGGTCGTGTCACGCAGTGGCGGGTACGAGGCGAATTTCGTCGGCATGACGGAAGATATGGCACAACTGGCCTGTCGGCGCCTTGAGGCGCGGCGCATGTCCTGCACGACACTCGGGCCCAGCTGACCGTCGGCCCTCAGGCCCGCGCCTTGTGGTCGAGCGCCGCCGCCAACAAGGCACGGGTGTAGTCGGTACGCGGGTTGTCGAATATCTGACCGGCGTCGCCCTGCTCCACCACATCGCCCTCTTTCATCACCAGCACCTTGTGCGACAGGGCCCGGACGACCTTCAGGTCGTGACTGATAAACAGATAGGCCAGCTGATATTTCTGCTGCAAATCCCGAAGCAATTTCACGATCTGCACCTGAACGGTCATATCCAGCGCACTGGTAGGTTCATCCAGCACCACCAACAGCGGGCGCAGGATCATCGCGCGGGCAATGGCGATTCGCTGCCGCTGACCACCGGAAAATTCATGCGGGTATCGGTGCATGGTCAACGGATCCAACCCAACCTCGGCCATGATCTCCGCCACCATGGTGCGTTTGTCCTGGCCGTCGCGAGTGCCGTGAATCGTCAGCCCTTCGGCGATGATCTCTTCCACCGTCATACGCGGCGAAAGTGAGCCATAGGGATCCTGAAACACGATCTGCATCGCGCTGCGCAGGGGCCGCATGTCGCGCCCTTGCAGACCTTGCACATCGCGCCCCATGAAAATGATCGGCCCTTGCGACGGGATCAGCCGCATGATCGCCAAGGCCAGCGTCGTCTTGCCTGAACCGGATTCGCCTACAATTCCGACCGTTTCACCACGCCGCACCGACAAGGTGGCGGCGTTCACCGCCTTCACATGGCCCACAGTGCGTTTCAGGAAACCACGCTGAATGGGAAACCAGATGCGCAGGTCTTTCGTGTGCAGGATTTCATCGGCGTCGTCCTGCACCGGGGCCGGCACCCCCGTGCTTTCGGCGTTCAACAGCATCTTCGTATACGCGTGTTGAGGATTTGCAAAAATTTCGCCGGTCGGGCCATGCTCGACGATTTCGCCCTCTTTCATAACACACACCCTGTCGGCGATCTTGCGCACGATGCCCAGATCATGGGTGATGAACAGCATCGACAGCCCCTTGTCGCGTTTCAACCCATCCAGAAGGTCAAGGATCTGCGCCTGGATCGTCACATCCAACGCTGTGGTCGGTTCATCGGCAATCAACAGTTCGGGGCCGTTGGCCAGGGCCATGGCGATCATCACACGCTGGCGCTGGCCGCCCGACAACTGGTGCGGATAAGCCCCCAAACGCGACTCTGGGTCATTGATGCCCACCTGGACCAGCAACTCTATGATTTTGTCGTGCAGCGTTTGCCCGTCAAGCCCCTGATGCAGCGTGATCGATTCGGCCAGCTGTTTTTCCAGCGTATGCAGCGGATTGAGCGAGGTCATCGGCTCTTGAAAGATGAAACTGATGTCGTTGCCGCGCACCCGGCGCAATTCTTTTTCCGAGGCCCCGACCATTTCGGCCCCCAAATAGGTGATCGAACCCGAGGTCTGCGCCGAATCGCCCAACAGCGATACGGTGGACAGAGCTGTCACCGATTTGCCCGACCCCGATTCACCCACCAAGGCAACCGTTTCACCCTTGTCCACATGAAACGACACGCCACGCACGGCTTGCGTTTCGGCCCCGTCCTGTCGGAACGAAACGGTCAGGTTCTTGACTGTCAGAACGGCGGTCACTGAAAGGTCTTTCTGGGATCAAAGGCATCGCGGATGCCCTCGAAGATGAACACCAACAGCGACAACATGATCGCAAAGGTGAAAAATGCGGTAAAACCCAGCCAAGGCGCCTGAAGATTCTGTTTCGCCTGCAAGGTCAATTCGCCCAGAGACGGCGCCGAAGACGGCAATCCGAACCCCAGAAAATCGAGGCTGGCCAAGGTTGCGATGGTGCCGGTGATGATGAACGGCAGCATGGTGACCGTGGCCACCATGGCGTTGGGCAGCATATGACGAAACATGATCGTCCAGTTGCTGACGCCCAGAGCACGGGCGGCGCGGACATATTCGAAGTTGCGCGCCCGCAAAAATTCGGCCCGCACAACCCCAACAAGCGCGGGCCAGCCGAACAACACCGTGACAAACACCAACAGCCAAAACCCGCGACCCAGAATCGCAAACAGAATGATGATGATGTAAAGGCTGGGGGTGCTTGTCCAGATTTCCAGAAACCGCTGAAACAAGAGGTCGGTCCAGCCGCCGAAATACCCCTGAATCGCACCGGCCAGAATGCCGATGATGCTGGTCAGGACAGTGACGATCAGCGTGAAAAGTATCGACAGCCGGAAGCCATAAATCACCCGCGCCGCCACATCGCGGGCGGTGTCATCAGTGCCCAAAAGGTGGTTTGCGTCAGGCGGTGACGGGGCAGCTCCCCCAATATCGTTGATCGTGTCATAGGAAAACGCGATTGGCGGCCAAAGGATCCAACCTCGGGAAAAATCCCCCTCGGGTGTTTCATCGGCATCGACTTGGGCAAGCAGGCCATCGGGATCGTCGAAACAGGTTTCCAAGCCGCCGGTGCGGATCAGACAGCGCACTTCCGGATCGCTGTACACCGCCTCTGTCTGGAAATCGCCCCCGAACGCCGTTTCGGGATAAAAGTTGAACACCGGCGTAAAATATTCGCCGCGGTATTGCACGAGGATCGGTTTATCATTGGCCAGAAATTCGGCGAACAACGACAGCACGAAAACGACGCCGAAAATCCAGAGGCTGAACAGTGCACGTCGATTGCGTTTGAAATTGCGCCAGCGTCTTTGATTCAGCGGACTGAGAAACATCCGCTCCTTTGATGGCACGGCAATTGGTGTGGTTTCAGTGCGCGGCGCAGGATTGAAGGCCATCGGTTATCCCTCGCGCCGGTCGAAATCAATGCGGGGGTCGATAAAGACATACATCATGTCCGACAGGATGCCGACGACCAGACCGATCAGGCCGAAAAAGAACAAGGTGCCAAAGATCACCGGATAGTCGCGCGCCACCGCGGCTTCGAACCCGAGGCGTCCCAATCCGTCGAGCGAAAAGATGGTTTCGATGATCAGGCTGCCCCCGAAAAACACGCCGATGAACACCGCCGGAAAGCCGGCGATCACGATCAGCATCGCGTTGCGGAAGATGTGGCCATACAGCACACGCGATTCTGACAGGCCCTTCGCCTTGGCGGTGATGACATACTGCTTTTTTATCTCGTCGAGAAAGCTGTTTTTGGTCAGCAAGGTCAGGGTTGCAAAGGCTGAGATCGTGCTGGCGGTCACGGGCAGGATAATGTGCCACAGATAATCCACCGCTTTGCCAAACAGGCTCAACTGATCAAAATTGTCCGAGGTCAGGCCGCGCAGCGGGAAAATCTGAAAATACGATCCGCCCGCAAACAGCACCAGCAGAAGAATGGCAAACAAAAAACCCGGAATGGCATAGGCCACGATAATCAGGGCACTGGTCCAGGTGTCGAAACTGCTGCCGTCTTTCACAGCCTTGCGGATACCAAGGGGAATCGACACAAGATAGGCGATGACAGTCGACCACAGGCCAAGGGTGATCGAAACCGGCATTTTCTCCAGCACAAGGTCAATCACCGAGATCGAGCGAAAGTAACTTTCGCCAAAATCGAAGCGGATATAGTTCCACATCATGTTGAGGAACCGTTCAAGCGGCGGCTTGTCAAAACCGAATTCACGTTCCAACTGGGCGATGAATTCTGGCGGCAAGCCGCGCGACCCGACATAGTTTTCGTCCGATCCAACCCCCAAGGTATCGCCGCTGCCGCCAGAGATTCCTTCGAAAACGTCGCCGCCGCCCTCAAGCTGGGCGATGATCTGTTCAATCGGGCCACCCGGAACAAATTGGGTAAGCGCAAAGTTGATGACCATTATTCCCAGCAATGTAGGCACGATCAACAACAGCCGTCTGAGGATATAGGCGCCCATCCGATCAGATCTTGCCAGCGGCCTTCAGCGCCTCAAGCCGGGTTTCATCGACCCACCAAAAATCCAGTTCCCCCAACGCATAGGGCGGCAGCGGCTTTGGGTAAGCGTAGAAATCGAAAAAGGCGACGGAATGTGCATCCTTGAACCACTGTGGCACCCAAAACCGCTTGGCCCGCAGTACCCGATCCAATGCCTTGACGGCGGTTTGCATCGTTTCGCGGGTATCGGCGGCCATGACATGTTCAATCAGCCGTTCCACCGCAGGATCACACAAGCCCATGGAATTGAATACATCTTCGACGCCGCTGCATCCGAAATACTGTTGCAACCCACTGCCCGGTTCATACCCCGTGGGAAACTGATCAACCACCATGTCAAACTGATGGTTGCGGGTCAGGTCGGTGTATTGCGCAGGATCAACACGGTTCAGGCGGGCGTTCAGCCCCAGCGCTTTGAGGTTGCTGACAAAAGGGCTGTGCACGCGGTCAAACGTCGGGCTGTCTTCCAGAATTTCAACATCCAGCGTCTGCCCGTTCTTGCGGCGCATTCCGTCGGCCCCGACGGCCCAGCCGGCAGCGTCCAACAGGGCGCTGGCGCGGCGCAGGTTGGCGCGATCCAACTGGCGCGCACCGCTTGCGGGGGCACCGACCGGGGGCTCGGTCAGCAGGCTGGCGTCGATCAGGCCGTCATCGACCAGCGGTTGCAGAAGGGCGATTTCTGCTGGCGGGGGGGGGCCTTCCGGCTCAAGTTCTGAATTTTCCCAGAAACTGTCGATGCGGCCATAAATCCCATAGAACAGCGTTTCATTCGACCACTCGAAATTGAACATCAGGCCGATTGCCTCGCGCACGGCGGGTTCCTGAAATTTTTCCCGCCGCAGGTTGAAAACATAGCTCTGGCCGGTGGCGATTGTGCCATCGGGCAGTTCGGTCTTGATCACCGTGCCGTCCTGCACTGCGGGAAAATCATAGGCCGTCGCCCAGTTTTTCGAACTGTTTTCGTTTCGGAACGTATAGGCGCCCGCCTTGAACCCTTCCAGCGCGGCCGAAGCATCACCAAAATATTCGACGCGAATCCGGTCATAATTCGCCCGCCCGACATTGATCGGCAAATCGCGCCCCCAATAGTCGGGGTTGCGCCGATAGACGATTCGCGCATTGATGTCATAGCGCTCCAGCACATACGGGCCGCTGCCCAGCCCCGGCTCAAGGCGGCTTTCATCCAGAACGGCGCCGGTGTCGGCAAACCACTGTTTCGACATCACGGGCAGTCCTGCCGCAACCTGAACCCGGTCACGAACCGGCGTTTCAGGTTTGAAGTTGTATTTTACGCGCTGGCTGTCCAAGACCTCGACGCTTTCGACATATTGCGACAGGACCGCGCGGAACGACACCAGACCTTCGGCAAGAAACAAATCATAAGTGAATTTCACATCTTCAGCGGTCAGCGGCGAACCGTCGGAAAACGCCGCCTCGGGGCGAATGTTGAAAACGGCCCAAGACCGGTCATCCGGGTATTCCACCGTCTCGCACAAAAGGCAGTACAACGCGCCGATTTCATCGGCCACCCCCACCATCATGTCCTCATATCCCGCGCTGGCCAGCAGGCCGGCTCGGCCCTTCCGGCTGTACGGGTTCATCGAGTCGAAGGTGCCGAGCCAAGACATGGAAAACTCGCCGCCTTTCGGCGCATCTGGATTGACGTAAGCCAGATGCGCAAAATCCACCGGATATTTCAACTCGCCAAAGGTTGAAATGCCATGGGCTTTGGTTACCGCCGCGTCCGAGGCGCCCCAAGCCACGTCGCCGCCCAGCAGTATCGCAAACGCAATCAATGACACTGTCATCGTTTGGCCCAAATCAGGCGCCGCAGCGACGCGGGATCGGACGGGCGGGCGGCGGTCAGGCATGACAGGCTCCTTGGAAGACGATCTGGGCTCATAGGTTTCAACGTAAAGGTCGCGCGGACCTGATCAAGATCATTTTGGCTGAACTTGTGGTGATCACAATCTGCGCAAGCGAACGCCAATGCGCAACATCGTTTCGCGGCGGCACAACGAAAAGGGCCGGCCCGGATGGGCCGGCCGCGTCGCCGTGCACAACCCCTGTATCAGCCGCCAAATGTGGCCAGATATGCGATCAGATTTGCCCGATCTTCGGGCTTTGCGAGTCCGCGATAAACCATTTTTGTGCCAGGCGCATATGCACTGGGGTTTTCGATGAAACCGTTCAGATTTTCGGGCAACCATTCACCGGGCATCTCGGCCAGCACTGTGGAATAATTGAACCCTTCGGCACTGCCTTTGTCGCGGCCGACGACACCGTACAGATACGGGCCCGTGGCGTTTGCACCGGCCTCAAGCTTGTGGCACGCGGAACAGGGCCGCCACAGCTTTTCACCAGCATCGGCCGAAGCTGCGGCATACAACTGTTCAAAGGGAATTTCCGGTACGTCTTCTGCCACTTCCGTTGCGGCGCCTTCAACCTCGATCGCGTAGGCCTGCTCGTGGCCCTCACCATGGCCCCCACCAGTATGATACAACGATTCAGCGGCCCATCCACCGAGAAGAAACACCAGAAATGCGCCGCAAACGGCACCAACGGTTTTTGTCAGGGTCATTGTGTCGAACATGTCGCGTTCCGTCTTGTCAGTTGGCTGTTGCTTCCTATCCTCTTACAGCCCCGGCTTTCAAGCGCTATGAGCCGCGACATGACGCCTTAGGCGTGTTTTTCGCCAATCATTGCACCAGGTCAGGGGAACTCATGGTCGGAAGGATCGCATTTCAGGGAGAGTTGGGCGCCTACAGTCATCAGGCCTGCGTTGAAGCGCGGCCAGATCACACGCCGTTCCCCTGCCCAAGCTTTCAGGATGCGATCGATGCGGTTCGCAACGGCACATGCGACCTTGGCATGATCGCCGTTGAAAACTCGACTTATGGCCGCGTGGCGGACGTCCATTCGCTCTTGCCCGACAGCCAGTTGCACATCATCGACGAACATTTCATCCGGGTTCATATCAACCTTTTGGGCGTGCCGGGCGCGACGTTGGGGCAGGTTAGCCGGGCGCATGGCCATGTTGTGATTCTGCCGCAATGTGCGCAATATCTGCGGGCGCATCGCATCGAGCCGGTGGTCAGCCCCGACAACGCCCGCGCCGCACGTGACGTGATGGTCTGGGGTGACCCAACACAGGCGGCGTTGGCGTCTGAACTGGCGGCAAAGATCTATGGTCTTGACATTTTGGCAGCGCAAATCGAAGACAATCCCAACAATACAACGCGTTTCCTCATCATGGCGTGCGACATTGACGTGACGCGCCGAGGCAACGGCAAAATGATTACGGCTTTCGTGTTTCGGGTACGCAACCTGCCTGCGGCATTATACAAAGCCATGGGAGGCTTTGCGACGAATGGAATCAACATGACCAAACTGGAAAGTTACATGGTGGGTGGGGATTTCACCGCAACCCAATTCTACGCCGAAGTCGATGGCCACCCAGACGATGAAAACATGATCCGCGCCTTTGAAGAGCTTGACCATTTCACCGATTTGATCACACTTTTGGGAACATTTCCCGCCGATCCCCGCCGCAATTGAGGAGCAGAAATGCCACGTCACCGTCTTTTGACCGAATTCGGTATGGGCACGTCCCTGCGCCGTCAAGATTATACCGAAGCAGCGACCCGCGCCATAAAAGATGCCCTGTGGCATAACTCAATCAATCTTGCTGAATTGTTTGGTTTTCCAAAAGAAGCGATGTTGATAGACGTCGAGATCGGCGTGCAGCATCCCGAGTCGGTGGATATCAGCGTGCTGGGCAAAGTGTTTCCTTATGGTACGCCGGTGTTCAGGATCGTCAAAGGCGGGCTGGACGTGCCGCGCGCTGATGGCGGCAAGCCAACAGTGATCGCGAACGCTGCAATATCAGTGCATTTCGACATGGAGCGGACGCAATGACCCAGCGGATCATCATCGAAATGGGCATGGGCAATGATCTGCACGGCCAAGATTATACCAAGGCAGCAGCGCGGGCAATCGAGGACGCAATTCGTCACTCATCCCTGCCGTTGTTCGGAGCTGTCGGACTTGCGCATGATGTCATGGAGGTTCGGGTTACCATCGGTGTACAGACGCCCGAGGCTGTGAATTGCGATGCACTGATCGGCGCCCTGCCGCGGGGACGCGTCAGCGTCGTAGCGGTGCATGGCGGTCTTGACATCATAAACCCTAATACAGGCGAGGTGACAGTGGTCGCAACCGCTGCTGTAGAAGCCTTTTTGCCAGAGCAGACCGGTTGGAGATTGTGTGATCCGACCGATTGACTCAGCCGATCAGCCGTTTCCAATATTGCGAAATGTGGTCGTAGGACCAGCGGGTCTTGTAATGTTTATAGGTGATCAGGTCACCGGGTCTTGCCTTGATCAATTCTATTGGTTTCAACTCATCACCCTGATATGAGATCACGGGTTGACGGGATCGGCGGCGTTTGACCCAGGGCAACCGATCTTTCAAAAGTGCCATCCACAAAAAAGGCGCCATATATTCCTGCGTGAATTTTATCGCAATGTCTGCTGGAAAAACCCGGCTTACGTCACGCGCCGCGTGTGAAATTATTCGTTCATTGCCTTCATCGTAAAGCCGGCGAATGATCGGATCCATGGTGTCGCGTGAGGACAAATAAACCGGAAAATCCAACATAAACTGCTCTGCGATTTTTTGCCAATCTTCGACATAAAACGCCATGACGGCGGTGTTCCCAAGGTAGTATCGTTGCGGCGCAATATATCGCACCAGGCCGCGTATGCGCCAGTGAGGAATGGCGTGGCGTTGCAAAAAATACAAGGCCCGCTTTTTTTTCAGACAGTCAACAAGCGTGGCAATATCTCCCATGATCGAACTGTCTAGATCGATGTAGAGAGTGGGCACGCCCGTTTTCAATTCGCCTTCAATGAACATTGACATTTTGGGCAATGAACCGCCCCGATTGGTCATCGACTCAATCGGAACACCAAAGTCAGGAAAGGGGCGGATGGAAACCTTGTCGGAAATACCCTGCTCATCGTCTGTGAAACAAACGAAGCTGACATCCATTTCAGTGTGGGCCAGCACTTCATCCACGATTGCGTTAACGTATAAGTGGCTATATTTTTTGCCCCACTTAACGCAGACGATTTGAAGCTGATTGTTTTTCATTTTGGGTGTATCGGGCTTTTGGGTATGTGATTTGATCGAACGTCAATAGCCCGGGTCATTTCTGACCCGGGCTATTATTGATTTGTA
>JAACVA010000008.1:494-17806 GCA_009992615.1 Rhodobacterales bacterium | reverse complement strand
TCGATCAGCGCCGGATCCAGTTCGTCGCAGGCGCGGTTCAGATCAACATAGGCGCGCGGTGCCGTGGCCACCAGAAACGGCGCGCCCGCCACCGGCGCCAGGTCGAACAGACGATCCACGAAGGCGTCCTCGGATGACCGGATCGCGGCACGGTCCAGAACCGATCGGCGCAGCATATGATCCGGATAATCCTTGCCTGAATGGGGCGACGCAAAGACAACGCTGGTCGTACGCTGCTGCGGCATGAAAAGCTGAAACGATCCGTCCAAACGCGCCCCTCCCCGATTGAAATCGTTATAGGGCAAAAAACAGCAATGCCAAAAGCCCTTGAACAGTTTCCCGACTCCTTTTATAGACCGCGAACCGATGTGGGGTTTTCCTGCATCCCCGGCCCTTTGGGTCGGGCCAGAAATGGGGTTTCATGGGTGATTAGCTCAGCGGTAGAGCACTTCGTTGACATCGAAGGGGTCACTGGTTCGATCCCAGTATCGCCCACCATGAATTCGCACCGGGCAACCGGCAACTGAAACTGGCGCGCCAGCGCCGCGTTATGAGGAGAGGGACCATGAAAGTCCGCAACTCGCTCCGCTCGCTGAAGAGCCGCCACCGCGATTGCCGCGTGGTCCGTCGCAAGGGTCGCGTTTATGTGATCAACAAGACGCAGCGTCGGTTCAAGGCCCGTCAGGGCTGATAAGGCCCGAACGGTTGAGACAGAAAAGCCGCCCGTGTGTGTAACGGGCGGCTTTTCCGTTGTGCCGGGGTTACCGCCGCAGAAGATCCAGAACCGAATCAGTCAACAGTTTCACGACCAATTCCTGACTGACAAAGCCGGTGACGGGCAAACCGGCGCTCTGCTGATATTGGCGCAGGGCACGACGGGTGGCATTGTCGAATTCGCCATCGACCTGGCCGGGGTCCAGTCCCAGCCCCGCCAACCGATCCTCAACCGCCTGTCGCATCGGGCGGTTGAGGCCCAGCGCTTGCTCGGCGGCAGCGGCTGCGCCGTCATTTTCGGCTGTCAGACGGTTAATCCGCGTCTTTGCTTTGGCAGAAAAAGCGCCGCGCGGAAAAGCGTCGAGATAGCCGCGATAGGCATCAACGGTGCCGGCGCTCTGGGCACGCTGCCAAGCCCGCTCGTCATTCTGGTCGAGAGATGGGGCAAAGTTGGCCAAGGCGGCGCGCGCCGTGTCTGACCAGCGCCCGGTGGGATAGCGTTCGAGATAGGCGCGCAGCCCCTGTTCGCTGCCCTTCGCTCCGGTCCGGTCCCACCACGCATCATCTTCGCGACGGCGTTCCTCTTCCAGGCGCGCCTCCTCCTCGGCGCGGCGCTGCTGGTCAATGACGGCCAGACGATCGCGCGCGACGCTTGCCCACTGACCTTTGGGATACTGCGAGAGATAGGCGCGCATCCCATCTTCGGTGCGCCCCGACCCCTGCTGAAGCCAAAACGCGTTGTCGGCGCGCAGAATCGCGGCCGTACGGGCCTCTTCCTCGGCCCGACGCGCGGCCTCGACATCAGCCGCCTGCTGCGCCAGCGCCCTCACCTCGGCTGCATCGAGATAACCGGTTTTCGTCCGCCCCACACTGACCTGCCAATTGCCGATCGCGGTGCGTGTGCCAGCCCCGAAAATGCCATCGACCCCCCGGGTGTTGAACCCCAGCGCGGTCAGGTTGCCCTGGATCGCCCGGCGCTGGTCGCGGCTCAGCGACAGCGCCTCTTCGGCCAGCCGCGCCTGGCGGAACGGTTCGGCGCTGATTTCGCCACTCAGGCGGCGGGCCTCGGCGGCGTGTGGGCCATCGGGAAACACCGCGACATAGCGTTGATAACTGCTGGCCGTGTCCTGTTCCTGCGTCGCCGCCCACAGCGCGGCCTCGGCCCGATCCAGGCCGTCACGCGCGGCGCGGGCGGTCTGTTCGGCCAGTTGGGTGCGGCGTTCGGCGGCATCAGCCCGCGCGCGTTCGCGCTGGGTTTCGGCCACGGCTGTGGCAAGGGCGGCTGAATCGCCCGCCTCATCACTGCGCAAGAAACCATGCCCTGCCGGCAGATACCCTGACAGCGCCACCCCGTCTTGCCCCTGCACCGGCGCATCGTCCACCGCCAGCACATCGCTCAGCAGCCCGGCCATCGGGGCGGGCGCGGCGCGCAGCACGGTCACACCCTGGGGGATCGTCAGATCGCCGATGCCATCGCGCAGGAACGGACCCCGTTGCGCGCCCGCGCCATCCTCGGCCAGGGCAAGAAACGCCTCGCCCGGTGCCAACGACAGGATCTGCAACACCGATGACAGCGGCAAGGATTGCCCCGGCAGGCCCGTCAGACCCGGCACATCACTGTCTGTCGGCAGGAAAAACGTGTCGTTGCCGCCCTGCACGAACCGCCCGGCCAGAACCACCAGCAAGGCATCGGCGTTGGGCGCCATCTGTTCGAACTGACCAACCAGCGCGCGCATGTCATCCAGCGTCACGTTTTTGCCTGAAATCACGGCAATGTCACGGGCGCGCAAGGCGGCGGCGGCATCCACCACGCGGTCGGCCCCCGTCACACGGTCAAGATCGCTGTAGTTGCGGTTGCCAATGACCAGGGCAATATCCTCGGCCAAGGCCGGGCCACCCGCCAAGACGGCCAGAACGGCCACCTTTGCCAAAACTCTCATACCCATTCCATCGGTCCTTTCCTGAATTTCTCAGTCGTATTTACGCCGGTCCTCGATCACCAGGCCATCATTGGGCAGACTGCCCGGCGCCACGATCCGCACCACACCGCGCAACTTCAACACCTCTGAAACGCTGGCCCCCAGCACCGTCTCGTCGCCACCGTCACACTCGAAACAAACGGTCATCACATCCTGTTCCCCGGTCCGCTCGGCGATCACCCGGGCGCGCCGCACGCCGGGATGGCGCGCCACCAGTTGTGCCACCTGTTCGGGGCGCACGAACATGCCCTTGATCTTGGTGGTCTGGTCGGCCCGGCCCATCCACCCCTTGATGCGCATGTTGGTGCGCCCACAGGGCGAGCTGCCGGGAAGAACCGCACTCAGGTCACCCGTGGCAAACCGGATCAGCGGATAGTCGGGGTTCAACGTGGTCACCACCACCTCACCCACCTGGCCATCCGGCACCGGGGCACCGGTGCCGGGCGTGACGATTTCGACAATCACGCCTTCATCCACGATCATACCCTCCATCGCGGGGGATTCATAGGCGATCAAACCCAGATCGGCAGTGGCATAGCATTGCAGACAGGCGATGCCCCGGTCCTTGTAATACGTCCGCAGCGACGGAAACAGCGCACCGCCACTGACCACCGCCCTGCTGATCGACAGAGCCAGCCCCGCCGCATCCGCCGCCTCAAGCAGCACCTTCAGATAGTCGGGCGTACCAGCATAACAGGTCACGCCCAGATCATGCGCCGCACGCACCTGCAATTCGCTCTGCCCGGTGCCAGCCGGCAGAACCGTCGCCCCCACCGCCCGTGCACCCGATTCAAAGATCATCCCGGCAGGCGTCAGATGATAAGAAAAACAATTCTGCACGATGTCGCCACGCCCAATGCCGCAGGCGTGCAGAAATCGCCCCACGCGCCACCAATCGGCTGCCATCTTGCCCGGCTCATAAATCGGCCCGGGCGACTGGAATACATGGTCGAACCCGGCCAGCGCCCCGGCATAACCGCCCAATGGCGCCCCCGGCCCTTGCGCTGCCGCCAGATCGCTTTTGCGCAACACCGGCAGCGCCGTGAGATCGGCGCGCGACGCCACCTCGGGCAAACCGGCATAACCGGGCAGGGCCCGCGCCCGCGCCACCTGGGCGACCAGGGCCCGATCCTGCGCCAACGCCCGCTGGGCCGCACTGCGGGTTTCAAGAGAGTCGAAATGTGTCATCATGCCTCCAAAAGCAGGACAGGCGCGGGGCTATACAAAAACCGCGCGCCGTTATCCGATAACCGTGACCATGGCCCCGCAGATTCTGTCGAAAATACCCAGCCGTCAGGCCAGCCACCGCTTGCGCCGCCGATAGCTGCGCACGTCGCGGAACGATTTGCGCCCGTCATCCGACATGCCCAGATAAAACTCTTTCACATCGGGATTTTCCCGCAAATCGGCCGCCGGGCCATCCATCACCACCCGGCCCGATTCGAGGATATAGCCGTAATGGGCAAACCGCAGCGCCACATTCGTGTTCTGCTCGGCCAACAGAAACGACACCGCTTCACGTTCGTTGAGATCTTTCACGATACCGAAAATCTCCTCCACCAGCTGCGGCGCGAGGCCCATGCTGGGCTCGTCCAACAGGATCGTCTCAGGGCGGCTCATCAGCGCACGACCGATGGCGCACATCTGTTGTTCGCCACCGCTGGTATAGCCCGCCTGGGATTTGCGCCGCTCGCGCAGACGCGGGAAATACTGGTACACCATTTCCAGGTCCGCCGCCACCGCCGCGCCCCCGTCACGCCGGGTATAGGCACCGGTCAGCAGGTTTTCCTCCACCGTCAGATGTTCGAAACAATGGCGGCCCTCCATCACCTGGATCACGCCGCGCTGCACCATGTCAGCGGGCGACAGATCCTGCACCCGCTGCCCGCGATACTGGATGCTGCCCTTGGTCACCTCGCCCCGCTCGGACTTCAGCAAATTGGAAATCGCCTTCAGCGTCGTGGTCTTGCCCGCCCCGTTGCCACCCAAAAGCGCGGTGATGCCGCCTTTGGGCACCTTCAGGCTGACCCCTTTCAGCACGAGAATCACATGGTTATAGATCACCTCGATGTTGTTGATCTCCAACAGGGTCTCGTCGGCATCATCCCGCATTCCACATCCTCCGCGCAGCCATGCGCCCACCCGGAACGACAGAAATCCAATTTCGACCGGCCCAGCTTCTTCTTTGCAAAAATACTCACAGCCCGGCCGCCCCACAGGGCAGGCCGGGCCGCCTTTCACCTCAGTCGCAGCGCCCGGTTATCCCGTTCTCGGCCGCATAGGCCGCCGAGTCCTCGGCCACCAACATGCCGATCACCTGCTGATCGGACTGGACATAATCGGTAATCTGGGTCCAGATACCGGCCGCCGCATCCCACTGCGTCACGGTGCCAAATCCATTGCCGCCGTGGTTTTCACAACTCACCGCAAACTCCGGCCCAAATCCGGCCAGGCCCAGCGAACCCATCTTGGCCGCATCGATCACCAACGTCTCCATCCCGTCGCGCATCATCGCGGCGGTGATGTCGGGCGTGCCATGGATCTGTTGCGCCGTCTTGGCCGCTTCGACGGCCAGCATCGCCGCATACATGCCCCGGTTGTACAGCACGGTGCCCATCTGATCGCCCGCACCCGCCGCCTTGCCTGCATCCATGACGTACTTTTGCATGTCGGCAAACACAGGAAAATCAGCCCCAACCGCATGCATGTTCAGCGCCTTGTAGCCATTGGCGCGCGCGCCCACCGGTCGCACGTCATTTTCCGACCCCGACCACCAGATGCCGATGAAATTTTCCATGGGAAACCGGATATTGGCCGCTTCCTGAATCGCCACCTGGTTCATCACGCCCCAGCCCCACATCAACACATAATCGGGCCGCTGCTGGCGAATTTGCAACCACTGCGATTTCTGCTCCTGCCCCGGATGATCCACGGGCAGCAGGCTCAGGGTGAACCCGTGCTTCTTGGCCAACTCTTCCAGCGTGCGGATCGGCTCTTTGCCATAGGCGCTGTTATGATAGACCAACGCAATCGTCTTGCCCGACAGATCACCGGCGTTCTGGTCCAACAGGTGATTCACGGCGATCGACGCCCCGTCCCAATAGTTGGCGGGATAGTTGAACACCCACTCGAACACGCGGCCGTTCTTGGCGGAGGTGCGACCATAGCCCATGGAATGCACCGGAATACCATCGGCGCTGGCCTTGGGAATGACCTGATAGGTGATGCCCGTGCTCAGTGGTTGATAGATCAGTGCGCCTTCGCCCTTCGTCGCCTCATAACATTCCACACCCTTCTCGGTGTTATAGCCGGTCTCGCACTCCAGAACCCGCGCCTTGACACCACCGATGCCGCCATCCCGTTCGTTTACCAGGGTGAAATAATCCTGATACCCATCGGAAAACGGAATCCCGTTCGCCGCATAGGGCCCGGTGCGATAGCTGAGATCGGGAAACACCAGCTCGGCCAGAACCGGACCCGCCGCCAAAAGCGCGCCCAGAGCAACAGCTGCAAATTTCAGTTTCATGTCGTTCCTCCCGTTGATCGGTTTCGCCGGACAGTCCGGCCCGTATATGGGATGGGTTTTCGCCCACCTCCCCGCGCCATGGTCGCCACTAATGCGGAAACGGCCACAATCGCAATTTCTCCTTGGTGATTCGCCACAGCTGCGCAAATCCGTGCGGTTCCACGATCAAAAATATTATGATCAACGCGCCGACGATCATGATCTCCAGATGCGTCGCCAGATCCGTTGGCCAGCCAAGACCACCCACCAGCGCGTTCTTCAGAAATACCGGCAACAGCACCATGAACGCCGCCCCGGCAAAGCTGCCAAAGATCGACCCCAGCCCACCGATGATCACCATGAACAACACCAGAAAACTCTTCTGGATGCCGAACGCTTCGCCCACCTCGACAGCGCCCAGATAAACGGCAAAGAACAACGCCCCTGCGATCCCGACAAAAAACGACGACACCGCAAAAGCGCTCAACTTGGCACGCAGCGGATTCACCCCGATGATCTCGGCGGCAATGTCCATGTCGCGGATCGCCATCCAGCGCCGCCCCGTCGCCCCCCGTGTCAGATTGCGCGCGATCCACGCGCTGGCCACCAGAAACGCCAGGCAAAACAGATAGGCCGCCCAGGGTTCGACATTGGCGCCGGTGATGTTCACCCCCAACACGGCCCGCTCGGGCGCCGAAATCTGACCCGAGGCCGAATAGTTGTAAAACCAGGCGACCCGGTTGAACAACCAGACCAGAAAAAACTGCGCTGCGAGGGTCGCCACCGCCAGGTAAAACCCCTTGATCCGCAGACTGGGCAGGCCGAACACCACCCCCACCGCCGCCGTTATTCCGCCCGCCAACAAAACATGTACCAATATGCTGATCTCGGGAAATGCCGTCATCAGCTTGTAACAGGCATAGGCCCCCACCGCCATGAACCCCCCGGTGCCCAGGGACAACTGTCCGCAATACCCCACCAGGATATTCAGCCCGATCGCCGCAATTGCATAGATCAAAAACGGCAGAAACACCGCGTTCACCCAGTAATCGTTGATCACGAACGGGATGACGAAAACCGCCACACCCAGAATGCAGTAATAACCAAACCGATCCAGCTTCAGCGGAAAAGTCTGATTGTCCTGCGCATAGGACGTCTTGAAATCGCCCGCCTCACGATACAGCATCGCGTGCCCCTTTTGGTCCGCCACCAAGGCGTGGTTTCGGGTGGGCGGGTGTCGTGGCGCGCAGCGACACGCGGTCGCACAGCCGAAACCGATGCCATCCAAATTCGGTTAAACCACTGTTAACTAATAAACATTTTGACAACGTGCCGCCCCGATTCCGCCCACTTTCCCGCCCAGCGTAGGGCCATCCCAACGCGAAAGCCGCCGCCATGCCTCTCGTCAAGAAAATCGAAACCCTCTCGCGCCTGCGTGCCGAAGGCATCCTGACCGAAACCGAATTCCACGCCGCAAAACAGGCCATCCTCGAAGAGGTGCCTGAAGCGGAAGAAGCCACATCAAAGCGCCCCGGCACCGCACCCGAAATCATCGCCCTGCTCACCCGCTGCACCCTGCCACCTGTTGCAGGGGGCGGGCTGGTATATGCCATGGGTATCCCGGCTATGCTGTCAATGACACTCGGGGTCACCCTTTTGGCGGCAATCGTCATCGCCCAATACCGCCAGACCCAAGGTTGAACCCGCTCACACCCGCTCAATGATCTTCTCCCCGAACAGCCCTTGTGGACGGAAAACCAGAAACACCAAGGCCAGAACATAGGCGAACCAGATCTCGGTCGCGCCTCCCAGATAGGGCGCCCCGACAAGAAACTCGAACAGCTTTTCGCCCATCCCAATGATCAAACCGCCGACAATCGCCCCCGGAATGCTGGTAAACCCACCCAGCATCAGCACCGGCAAAGCCTTCAGCGCGATCAGGCTCAGCGAAAACTGCACCCCCGATTTCGCGCCCCACATGATCCCCGCCACCAGCGCCACAAACCCCGCGATCGACCACACCAATACCCAGATAAAGCTCAGCGAAATCCCCACTGACAACGCCGCCTGATGGTCATCGGCCACGGCACGCAAGGCGCGCCCCTGCTTGGTATATTGCGAAAACAGCACCAACCCCGTCACCAAAATCGCCGCGATCAGCGTCGCCACAATGTCCAAGTTGTCGATGAAAAACCCGTAACCGAAGGCATCGAACGTCGTGCTGTCGATCCACCCGTTGATCCCCTGTGGCAAACCGACATCCAGCTTCTTGATGTCCGCCCCCCACATCATGTCGCCCAGCCCCTCAAGGAAATAGGCCAGACCGATGGTTGCCATGAACAGGATGATCGGCACCTGATTCACCAGATGCCGCAGCACCAGCCGGTTCACGGCCCAGGCAAAGCCGACCATCACCACCATCGTCAGCGCAATCGCCAACAGCGCCGGCACCGTCCAGCCGAAATGGTGGACGTTGGTGCCGAACACCACGTTGATCAGATGGGCAAAGGGAACCTGCCCGTCCATGATTCCCACCAGGGTCAGCGCCGCAAACAGCGCCATGACCCCCTGGGCATAGTTGAAGATGCCCGACGCCTTGAAAATCAGCACAAACCCCAACGCCACCAACGCATACAACACCCCGGCCATAAGCCCGTTCAACGTCACCTCGATGGCGAACAGCACCTGATCCGGCATCAGCTTGTCACTCCCCCACAGGTCATCGGCGTTTCCGGCGCGGCATTGGTGCGGGTCGGATAATTCATCCGCACGACGGCGGGCCCGGGTCGCGCCAGCGAGAATTCCACAAGAAACAGCCGCCCATCGTACCCGCAGCCCACATAGGGCCCGGCCTCCACGCTCACATAGGTTTCGGCGGGAAACAACCGCGCTTGGGCGCGCTGCCTCACCACCCAGGCCCTGTGAACCCGCCCCAGATCGACGGTCGTGTGCCGCACGCCCTCAGCGCTGGTGCAAAACACATGGGCCGGGAACGAACCCACGACCGTCTCCACCGGGTCACGCCCAAAATACCGCCGCCCCACCCAATCGGCATCGCCCACCCGCACCGTTACGGCCCCCGTGCCAAAGGGTACGGGCGCGATGAAGGTCATGGCGTCATCCTCGCAGGCCGGATCGCCATTGCAAACCCCGCCGCCGTCAAACGCGATGTCCCAGCCCGCGAACACGTCGCGGCTCCCGGCTTCGGCCAGCCCGACACAGGCTTTGACCATCACCAGCCAACTGTCGGCCAGCCGCCCCTCGGCCGCGGCCATGCGCCCGGCACAAAGGGCGCAGAACGCCAGAACCGCACTGCCCCAAAACCGCCCCGCCTCAGTCATGGGCCACCCCCAGATAGGCGTCGATCACCTCCTGATTGTTGCGCACCTCGTGCGGCGTGCCATCGCCGATCTTGCGCCCGTAATCCATGACGACAACCCGGTCCGACAAATCCATCACCACCCCCATGTCATGCTCGATCAATGCAATGGTGGTGCCGAATTCATCGTTCACATCCAGGATGAAGCGGCTCATGTCCTCCTTTTCCTCGACGTTCATCCCCGCCATCGGCTCGTCCAGCAGCAACAGCCTGGGCTGGGCGGCCAGGGCGCGGGCCAGTTCCACCCGCTTTTTCAACCCATAAGGCAGCCGCCCCACCGGCGTCTTGCGGATGTGCTGGATTTCGAGAAAGTCGATCACCCTCTCGACCCGCTCACGGTTGGCCAACTCCTCGCGCTGCGCCTTGCCCCACCAGATCGCCTCGGACAGCATCGAGGCCTTCATCTGCGTCAGCCGCCCGGTCATCACGTTGTCCAGCACGGTCATTCCCTCGAACAGGGCGATGTTCTGGAACGTCCGGGCGATTCCCTGGCGGGCCACCTGAAACGGCTTCATCGGCGGCCGCCGCGCCCCGCGAAACCATACCTCGCCCTCTTGCGGCACATAAAAGCCACTGATCACGTTCAACATGCTCGACTTGCCCGCACCGTTGGGCCCGATGATCGCGCGGATCTCGCCCTCGCGAATGTCAAAGGAAATATCCTTTATCGCCTCGACCCCGCCGAACCGAAGGGTGATCCTGCGCAGGTCCATCAATACACCGCCAATGGTGCGCCCATCGGACGTCACATACGAGTCGTCCTTCACACCGCGCCTCCCGGCTTCTTCTTGCGCAAAATACTCAAATCCTGCCCACCCGATCGCCGGGCGCCCACCCATGGGACGGTGGGCGGGGCGTCGCCCGCAGGGCCAGCGCCGCCCCCGTCACTGTGCCGCCATCCGGGTTGCATCACCCACCACCACCGCATCCTGAAGGATCAGGGTCGCGCGGATCTTGCCCTTGCGGCCATCTTCATAGGTCACCTCGGTTTCGGTATAGATCTCCGATTTCCCACCAAACAGCGCGTCGATCAGATCGGCGTATTTCTCACCGATCACCCCCCGCCGCACCTTGCGGGTGCGGGTCATTTCGCCATCGTCGGCGTCCAGCTCCTTGTGCAGTACGAGGAACCGGTGCACCTGGCACCCCGACAGCATGTCATCGTCGGCGATCGACCGGTTCACCTCGGCCACATGGGCGCCAATGGTGGCCAGAACCTGTGGATGCTGGCTCAATTCCTGATAACTCGCATAGGCGATATTGTTGCGCTCGGCCCAGTTGCCCACCGCGGTCAGGTCGATGTTGAGAAACGCCACGCACATCTCGCGCCCAGCGCCAAACACCACCGCCTCGAGGATGTTGGGAAAAAACTTCAGCTTGTTCTCGACATATTTAGGCGCGAACAGCGCGCCTGAGGCCATCCTGCCCACATCCTTGGCCCGGTCGATGATCCGCAGGTGCCCGGTGCCCTCTTCGATGAACCCGGCGTCGCCGGTGGCCACCCAGCCTTCTGCATCCTTTGTGCTGGCCGTGCTGGCATCGTTTTTATAATACCGCACGAATGTACCGGGCGAGCGATAGAACACCTCGCCGTCCTCGGCGATCCTGAGCTCCACGCCCGGCGACGGCACCCCCACGGTATCGCTGCGCACCTCGCCATCGGGCTGCTGGGTGATGAACACACTCGCCTCGGTCTGGCCGTAGAGTTGTTTCAGATTGATCCCCAGCGCGCGGTAGAAATCAAAGATTTCCGGCCCGATCGCCTCGCCCGCTGTGTATCCCACCCGCACCCGGCTGAACCCAAGGGTGTTCTTCAGCGGCCCGTAAACCAACACCTCGCCCAGCCGGTACAACAGCCGATCCATCGCCGCGACCGGGCGCCGGTCGAGGATGTCGGGGCCAACGCGCCGCGCCAGCGCCATGAGCCGGTCAAACAGCCACTTCTTGAACCGGCTGGCGTCTTCCATGCGGATCATCACATTGGTCAGCTGCGTCTCGAATACCCGCGGCGGGGCAAAATAATAGGTCGGCCCGATTTCGCGCAGGTCGGTCATCATCGTATCTGCCGACTCGGGGCAGTTCACACAGAAACCGGTCCAATAGGCCTGACCGATGGAAAAGATGAAATCACCCACCCAGGCCATGGGCAGATAGGCCAGAATTTCATCGTCAGCGCGCAGGTGATCGAATGCACTGGAATTCTTGCTGGTTTCGATGATGTTCCGGTTGCTCAGCACCACGCCCTTGGGCCGGCCCGTGGTGCCGCTGGTGTACAGCATCACACAGGTATCGTCATATGTCACCGCATCGGCGACCGCCTGCAATCGCCCCTGCAAGGCTCCACGCCGCGTCCGGCCCTGCGCCTGTACATCGCCATAGGCGGTCAGCGCGGCATGGTCATACCGCCGCATCCCCCGCGCTTCGAGATAGATCAGCTTGCGCAGAGCCGGCAGGCGGTCCTGCACCTCGTGTACCTTGTCCACCTGCTCCTGATCGCCGCAAATCGCAAAAACCGCGCCGCAATGATCCAGAGCATAGGCGATTTCCTCAGCAGCCGCATCCTGGTAAAGCGGCACCGGGATGGCACCCGCCGACTGGATCGCCACGAAAGACCAGTACAGCGCCGGACGGTTGCGCCCAATGATCGCCACATGCTCACCTGCGCACAGCCCCATATCCATCAGGCCCAGCGCCAGGGCCTCGATCTCTTCGGCGGTCTCGCTCCAGGTCCAGCTTTGCCAGATCCCGAATTCCTTTTCACGATAGGCCGGCTTGGCACCAAACCGGGCGACGTTGCGCGCCAGAAGGGCGGGCATGGAATGCAGCACGGGATCGGGCACGCCCGTTCGATCGGTCAAATTCAATCCTCCCAACGTGGCGCTTGGCGCGCCGGCCCCTTTGCGGAGCTCTATTTTTTACCGTGGCACAAAAAGCGCCAAGGTCAAAGCGTTCCGGTGCCCGTCCGGAAAAATGCCAATCCGGCTCACCCCGCAGCGGGGACAAACGCCCGCTGTCGATCGTGATGCGAGGACAACGGCCCCTTGCGGGTGTCGCGCCTATTCCGCCACCATATCCGCCACCGGTTTCTCGACCCGCACTGCCGAATACTTGAACTCGGGGATCTTGCCCCAAGGGTCGAGGGCCGAATTGGTCAGGATGTTCGCTGCCGCCTCGACATAGGCGAACGGCAGGAACACCATGTCTTCGGCCACCGCGCGGTCGGCGCGGGCCATCACGGTGAGGCTGCCGCGCCGTGTGGTCAGGCGCACATGTTCACCGGCGGCCACACCCAGCCTGCGCAGGGTGGCCGGGTGCAGCGAACAGTTGGCCTCGGGCTCCATCGCGTCCAGCACGCTGGCGCGGCGGGTCATGGTGCCGGTGTGCCAGTGTTCCAACTGCCGCCCGGTGGTCAGGATCATCGGGTAATCCTCGCTGGGCACTTCGGCGGGGGGGGTGACACGGGCAGGGGTGAATTTGGCCCGCCCCGCCCGGCGCGGAAATCCGTCACCGAACATCACCGCCTGCCCCGGATCGTCGTTCGACAGGCTGGGATAAGTGACGGCCCCCTCGTTTTCCAGCCGGTTCCAGGTGATGTGATGCAGGCTGCGCATCGACATCTTCATCTCGTCAAACACCGAGCGCGGGCCGTCATAATCCCAGTCCAGCCCGATACGCCGCGCAAGATCGACGATCACGCGCCAATCCTCGCGCGCCTCGCCCGGCGGTGTGACAGCAGCCCGGGCCATCTGCACCTGCCGGTTGGTGTTGGTCACCGTGCCCGACTTTTCGGGAAAGGCGGCGGCGGGCAGGATGACATCGGCATAGTTCGCGGTCTCGGTCAAAAAGATGTCCTGCACCACCAGGTGATCCAACTTGGCAAGGGCATCGCGGGCATGTTCCACGTCGGGGTCGGACATGGCCGGGTTCTCGCCCAGAATATACATGCCCTTGATTTCGCCGCGATACATGGCATCAATGATTTCCACCACGGTCAGGCCAGGCGCCGCCTGGATCTGCGCGCCTTTCCAGATGTGGCGGAACAATTCGCGCACCTCGAGGTCAGCCACGGATTGATAATCGGGCAGGAATTGCGGGATCAGCCCCGCATCCGACGCGCCCTGCACATTGTTCTGCCCCCGCAGCGGGTGCAGCCCGGTGCCCGGCCGCCCGATCTGACCGCACAAAAGCGCCAGCGAGATCAGACACCGCGCGTTGTCGGTGCCATGGATATGCTGCGAAATGCCCATGCCCCAGAAGATCATCGCGCACCGCGCCCCGGCAAAGGTGCGCGCCACATCGCGGATCGTTTCGGCGTCAACTCCGCACAGCTCGGCCATGCGGTCCGGGGTGAAGGCGCGGATGTGGTCGCGGAACTCAAAGAACCCCTCGGTAAAGCCTTCGATATACTGCCGGTCGTACAGCTTTTCCTCGACGATCACGTTCATGATCGCGTTCAACAACGCCACATCGGTGCCGGGCCGGAATTGCAACATATGCGACGCATGGCGTTTCAGGGCCTGCCCCCGCGGGTCCATCACCATCAACTTGCCACCGCGTTTGGCGAACTGTTTGAAGAACGTCGCGGCGACGGGGTGATTTTCGGCCGGGTTGGCGCCGATCACGATGGCCACATCAGCATTTTCGATTTCGTTGAACGTGGCGGTTACGGCGCCGCTGCCGATGTTTTCCATCAAGGCGGCCACCGATGAGGCATGGCACAACCGGGTGCAGTGATCTACGTTGTTGTGGCCAAACCCCTGACGGATCAACTTTTGAAACAGATACGCCTCTTCGTTGGTGCACTTGGCACTGCCAAACCCCGATACCGCCTTGCCGCCATAGTAACTGCGCAGATCGACCAGCCCGGCGCCCGCCTTTTCCAGCGCCTCGTCCCAGGTTGCCTCGCGGAAATGGGTCCAGGGGTTGGCGGGGTCGACGTTCAGCCCCTTGTCGGGGGCATCCTCGCGGCGGATCAGCGGCTTTGTCAGGCGGTGCGCATGGTGGATATAGTCGAACCCGAACCGTCCCTTGACGCACAGACGGCCCTCATTGGCGGGGCCATTGATGCCCTCGACATATTTGACGCGCCCATCCTTGACCTTGACCGAAACCTGACACCCGACACCGCAGAACGGGCAGATGGATTTGGTTTCGGTGTCGAAATCCGCCCGGTCACCCACCTGTCCGGCGTTCACCACCAAGGCCGGCATCAGCGCGCCGGTCGGACAGGCCTGCACACATTCGCCACAGGCGACACAGGTCGATTCGCCCATGGGATCGGCCATGTCGAACACCGGAAAGGCATCGTGCCCCCGGCCCGCCATGCCGATCACGTCGTTCACCTGAACCTCGCGGCAGGCGCGCACGCACAGCCCGCACTGGATACAGGCATCCATGTTCACCGCCATGGCGATGTGCGAATCGTCCAACAGCGGGATGCGCCCCGGTTCCAGCCTTGGAAAGCGGCTGTCGGTCACGCCCTGCATCTTTGCCATTTTCCACAGGGGGGCGGATTTATCGTGCGCAACCTCGGGCGCGGGTTGATCCGCGACCAACAGTTCCATCACCATCTTGCGCGCGCGGATTTCCCGTTCGCCCTGCGACGAAACGACCATCCCCTCGGTCGGCAGTCGCACGCAGGAGGCGGCCAGCGTGCGTTCACCCTCGATGGCGACCATGCAGGCGCGGCAGTTGCCGTCGGCGCGATACCCCGGTTCATCCCGGTGACACAGGTGCGGAATCGTCGTGCCCAGGCGTTTTGCCACCGCCCAGATCGTCTCGAACGGGGCGGCCTCGACCGGTTGACCGTCAAGGGTGAAACGCAGTGGGTTGGACATGGCACAGGCTCCGGTTCGGCGGGTTCGGGGCCAGACTAGCGGCACGCGGGCGTCATGGCGAGAACCGCGCGCGACGCAGCGCCCGCCATTTGCGCCCCGCACTGCGCCCATCGGAAACCGATGTTGCACATCCGCCGCCGTTGGGCCACATCACGCGGATGAAGGAGTGCGGCAATGGTCGAAATCACACTTGTGCGCCACGGACAGGCCAATGCCGGCGCGGCAGATGAGACGGGGTATGACCGCCTGTCCGATCTGGGGCGACAGCAGGCGCTGTGGCTGGGCGAACACCTGCGTGACACCGGCCAGCGGTTCGATCACCTGATCTGCGGCACCCTGAACCGACAGCGCGACACCGCCACCGCCATCGCCGGATGCCTCGGCAGCGAATTTCACCAGGATGCCCGCCTGAACGAACTGGACTATTACGGTCTGGCCACGTCACTGCGGGACAGCCACGCCGTGCCTATGCCGCTGAACCGCGACGATTTCCTGCACCACATGCCGCAACTGATGACCGCATGGGAGGCCGGGCGCCTGCACAGCGATCTGGAATCTTTCGCCGCCTTCGAAGGCCGCGTGCGCGCGATCATCGCCCATGCCGAAAAACTGGGCGGGCGGGTGATGCTGGTCACCTCCGGCGGGCTGATCGGCATGGCGATGCGGGTTCTGCTGCGCCTGGAGGTGGCGAGTTATGCCAATATCCTGTTGCAGATCAACAACACGTCGGTCCACCGCTATGTGAAGGGTGGAAATTCCCTGCTGTTGGACACGTTCAACGCGCTGCCGCATCTTGAACGCGCCGACAGGGCCTTTGCCCGAACGCATATCTGACGGCTGAGGTCAGACCGCCGCCTCAACGGAACACGCTGTGATACAGCCAACCCGGCCAGAACCGGCTGAACCGGAACAGCAAGCTGAACCCGAAAGGAAAACTTTTGGCGAAACGGTCGCCCTGCATATGCTCGAACATCTGTTGCGCAGCCTGTTCGGGCGTCATGATGAAGGGCATCGAAAAATCGTTCTTGTCGGTCAGCCGGGTCTTGATGAACCCCGGATTGGCCAGTTGCACATCCACCCCGGTGTTGCGCAATTCGCCATACATCCCTTCGGCCAGATACATCACCGCCGCCTTCGATGCGCCATAACCCACCGCGCCGGGCAGCCCGCGAAACCCCGACAACGATCCGGTCAGCACGATATGCCCCGCATCCCGCGCCACCATGCCCGGCACAACCTGGCCCAGCACCCGCGCACAGCCGGTGAAGTTGACATCGCACATCGCCGTCACCTGAGCCGCATCCCAGCCCTGGGATCGCTGGGGCCAATACACACCGGCAAGGTACACCACGCCGTCCACCGCGCCCACCTTGGCCGCAGCCTGCGCCACGCTGTCGTCGCTGGACACGTCACAGGGCACAACCTGTACCTTGCCGGGCAGGCCCGCCGCCACCTCGGCCAGCCGCTCTGCCGACCGGGCGCTGAGGATCACCTCGGCCCCCGCGCGGCTGAGCTTTTGCGCCAGAGCGGCGCCCAACCCTTCGGATGCGCCCACCAGCCAGTACCGTTTGCCTTGCCATTGTCTCATGTCATGTCTCTCGGTCGGATCGTCGCCACCAGTTCGGCCACCTTGATCCCGTATTTGCGAAATTGGCTACGGTTGATGATCGTCTTGCGATCCACGATATACATCCAGTCCACCACGTTCAGAACATGCCCACCCGCCTCTTCCGGCAGGCGTATGTCATAGCACAACTGCACCGCTGGCCCGGATTGTCCACCCCGGCCAGCGCCGATCACGTCATCTGCCCGGGCAATGATACGATTGTTTTTATCCAGCTCCAGATGCCAGGCCCGCTGCTGCACCGCGCCGCTGTCATAGCGAAAGGTTTCGGCCA
>JAACVA010000008.1:0-435 GCA_009992615.1 Rhodobacterales bacterium | reverse complement strand
TCGGCAGCATCGGTCAGCTCGGAAAAAGCATTGGCGAGCTCTACCCCGCAGACATAAAGCTCGAAACGCTCGGCGACGTTACTGTCGTAAGGCTTTTTGCGCGCAAGGCAGGCCATATGTGCAGGGTATTCGCACAGAATGCTCGGCGCGCCCTGCCCCAAGTGAGGTTCGATCTTCTCGGCCATCACGGCGTGGAAGATGTCTTCCCACGTGTCCGTATCAATAACGCGGATATTGATTGATTTTGCGGCGGCGGCCAGTTCATCCTTATCCATGGATAGGGCAATCCCCGCATAGTCCTTAAAAGCCTCAGCCACTGTGATCCGTTGCCACTCAATATGCGGGTTACAGACCCTGTCACCGCGGCGATATTCATCGACGCAGGCCCGCAGCAGCCCTTTGCAATCTTCCATGATTTGCTCGTAACCCACCCCT
>JAACVA010000207.1:2433-3409 GCA_009992615.1 Rhodobacterales bacterium | reverse complement strand
CCGTAGGGCTCGAGCACGGTGCCGATCCAGAAACCCTTCGGATCCTTCAGGTAGATCGGCCTCGGCTTGCCGATGGTCGCGGGGATCGCATCGACCGTGGCCTGCGGCAGATCGAGCTTCGAGAGCAGTTTCTGCTCGGAGAGCTTGTCGAAGAGCGCGCTCTCGCCGCCCCAGAAGATGTCGACCTCCGGGCGGCCCTTCCATTCGACGATGCGCCCGTAGGACACCGGCGTTCCGGCCGCCAGAGCGCTGGTCTTCACCGTGACGTTCCACTTCTCCTTCGCATACTTCGCGAAATCGGCCAGCGTGGGATCGGTGAGTGTCTTCGCGACCGGGGTGATGAGGACCAGTTCCTCCTCCACCGGCTGTGCCAGCGCGAACCCCGCTGCGAGGGAAAGGGAAGTGAATGCGAGTGCGAGAGTCTTCAGACGGCGAGCCATGACATCCTCCTGTTTTCAGAGCGATGAACCGGACCGGCGTTTCGGTCCGATGATTTCGGATCCTGATTATTGTCAGAGCCAACTGCGGTGCTAATATAGCATATGGCACGGGTGGGGATCGTCGGCGGGGGCGCGTTCGGAACGGCGATGGCCTGCGTGCTGCGCCGGGCCGATCACGAGGTGCTGCTCTGGGCGCGCGAGCCCGAGGTGGTCGCGGCGATCGACGGCGAGGGCGTCAACACGCTCTTCCTCCCCGACGTGCCCATCGCCGCCGGCATCCGTGCGACCAATGATCTCGGCGAAACCGTTCGCGGCCGCGATTTCCTCCTGACGGCGGTGCCGGCGCAGCACCTGCGCGAGGTGACGGGCCGCATGCGTGCGGGGCTGCGCGAAGGCACACCGGTGGTGAGCTGCTCCAAGGGCATCGAGCGCGGCAGCCACGCGCTCATGCCCGAGGTGCTCGCCGAGACGCTCCCGCAGGCGGTGGTCGCGGTCCTGTCGGGCCCTTCGTTCGCGCGCGAGATCGCCTCAGACCT
>JAACVA010000207.1:0-2392 GCA_009992615.1 Rhodobacterales bacterium | reverse complement strand
GGGCAAGCGACCCGATCGGCGCGTGCATTGCCGTGGCGCGCGCGCATGGGCTGGCGGTGCATGTGGATGCCGCCTGGGCCGGCTCTGCTATGATCTGCCCCGAGTTCCGCCCGCTGTGGGCCGGGATCGAGGCGGCCGACAGCATTGTTTTCAACCCGCACAAGTGGCTGGGTGCGCAGTTCGACTGCGCAGTCCAGTTCCTCGCCGACCCCACCGCACAACTGCGCACCCTGACGCTGAAGCCCAGCTATCTGGAAACCCGCAGCACCGGCCCGGTGACCGATTACAATGACTGGACCGTGCCGCTGGGGCGGCGGTTCCGCGCATTGAAGCTGTGGTTCACCTTGCGCGCCTACGGTCTGGAAGGGTTGCGCAGCCGCATTCGCAACCATGTGGCCTGGGCACAGGAGCTGGCCGCAGTGCTTGGCGCACTGCCGGGGTGCAGCATCGTGACGCCACCTGTCTTGTCGCTGTTCACCTTCCGCTGGGGCGACGATGCCGCCACCGTCGACCTGCTGGAGCGGATCAACGCCGATGGCCGCGTCTATCTGACCCCGACGCGCCACGAAGGGCAAACCGTGATTCGTGTGCAGGTTGGCCAGTTCGACTGTACCCGCGACGATGTGATGACAGTCGCTCGGGTGGTGCAAGAGCTGACCGCCTGATGTGGCCTGCGGCGGTTGGTCCGGCCCGCCGACCTGGCGCACCGACCTGGCGCACCTTTTGACGCTGATCACACGCCGGGCGGTTCTTTTGGGCGCTTGCGCCTCGGGACACGGGGAAGCCCGAGGCGCAAGCTGTCATCATGCAGGAGTCAAATCTCAGAAGTGATAGTTCACGCTGGCCGATACTGTGGTCAGGCCCAGGTTGACGCCCCTGCCATCAATGTCATTGAAACGGTGATGGCTTACATCGCCGCCGACGCTGACTTGGTTATTGACCATGTACTCCACTCCCAGACCAACAGTATAGCCTGTGTCGTTGTAATTCACACCACCCAGCGAACCCTTGACATAGGCCGCGCCCAGAGTGCCGTAGAACAAGGTGCGGCCGCGATCCAGGCCCGCCTTCAGCTTGAGCGTGTGCAGCGCATCAACCGATCCGTTGCCACCCGGAAAATCAATGTTGGCCGCGTTCAGGCCCAATTCGGCACCCATCACATAGGCCCCGAAATCATAGAGATAGCCCATCTGCACCCCGCCCACGGCACCCGACGCGTCCATCATCGCGCGGTCGGCGGCATTGACAGTGCCGTTGCCGTCGACATCGCCAAAGCCGATGGTATCGCCATATCCCAAACGCAGACCGACATAGCCGCCCGACCAGTCGGTGCCGCTGAAGGCGGTGGCGATTTGCGTAGGCGGTGCATAAATCGTTGCTTCGGGAGTGGGGGCACTCAGATTGCCTGCCAAAGCCGGGGCGGCGCACAGGGTGGAAATTGCGAGTATTGCAATGTGTTTCATAGTCGGATTCCTGCCGTTAGGTCACGCAGCATTCTTTCTGCGTCATCCACTCAACCGCTGGCGGCCGATGTCGTTCCCGCTGTGTCGCATCACGATTTTGTGTGGGCCAATCGTCGCCGACACAGCGCCGACACAGCGCCGACACAGCGCCGCCGCGTAGTGCAGACATATCTGCGCGCCCCATGGCCCTTGCCGATGCAAGGTTGTATGGATGCAATTCACAAAGGATCACCACCATGGGAAAACCGCCCGCCAAAAAGAACAACTCGGGCCGTGGCCAGCGCGACCTGACCGTCAAGGTCAAGACCGCGCGGGGGCGCAAGCTGTCCTCGACGCTGTGGTTGCAGCGGCAGTTGAACGATCCCTATGTGAAAAAGGCCCAGGCGATGGGCTATCGCGGGCGGGCAGCGTTCAAGATCCTCGAACTGGACGACAGGTATCGCTTCCTTGTGCCCGGCGCGCGGGTTGTCGATCTGGGCTGCGCGCCGGGGGGGTGGTGCCAGGTGGCGGCGCGGCGGGTGAATGCGCTGGGCGACAGGCCGGGCAAGGCGGCGGGCAAGATCGTGGCGGTGGACCTGCAAGAGGTTGAACCGATTGCCGGGTGCGACATCCACGTTCTTGATTTTCTTGAAGAAGGTGCCGACGCCAAGGTCAAGCACTGGCTCGACGGGCCCGCCGATGTGGTCATGTCGGACATGGCAGCCGCCAGTTCGGGGCACAAACAGACCGACCATTTGCGCATCATGATGCTGTGCGAGGCGGCGGCGCAGTTTGCCTTTGACGTGCTGACGCCCGGCGGCACCTTCGTGGCCAAGGTTCTGGCCGGTGGTGCCGAGGGCGAGTTGCAGCACTTGCTGAAACAGAAGTTCACAAAGGTGGCAAACGTAAAACCGCCCGCGTCACGATCGGACAGTTCGGAAAAGTTTGTC